>NZ_CAWNXG010000008.1:0-163304 GCF_963878145.1 Photorhabdus sp. S10-54
TATATACCCAATAAACTTCAAAATGCAGTTTTTAGCACCTGAAAATGGTCGTTAATTCTGGACGTCAGCGAGTCCGCTATATCAGGTAGCGTTGTAGTGAAAAATTTGAACACTTTGTCTCGAAATTCATGTTTATCCGCGAAATAACGGTTATTTCGAACCTGTTCATTCATGACCTTCCATAATCGCTCTATCGGGTTTAAATTTGGGCTGTATGGAGGAAGGTAATGTAATTCAATATTGCTAACATAAGCCCACTCCTTCACAAGATGAGCTTTGTTGTAACCCGCCCCATCCACAATAAGATGAATTTTTTGATGATAGTCAGGATAAGACTTTCTTATTTCATTAAAAAAACAGCAAATATTGTAGTCATTGAGGGTTTGATATTCCTGGAACACGGTACGACCAATGGCATTCAGGTTGAGCGCGCCCAATAGATTCAGGCGAGTCCGGCTTCCTGTTGTTTTGACTGTTTTTTTCTCGCCCTTTCGCATCCAGCCATAACCGAGTTTGGTACCTTGAGTCGGGTGAACCGCGTCAAGAAAAAGGATGGGTTCGTCTTTCGCTGTAACTTTAAGATTTTCATAATATTCAATAAATTGTCGCTGTTTTTCTGCGTCGAATTTATGAGGGACGCCACAAGGTTTTTTATAACTGAATCCATTATGGTGCAGCCATTTATTCATGCCGGGAACGGTGTAACTGATATTCCACGCTTCTTTGACAAGGTGGATAACCGCCTGTGTGGTGGGCAGAAGATTCGCGGTCAGATAAGCGATAAGTTCCTGCGTCTGTGTTTCGCTGAGGTGGCTCTGAGAGCCGCCATTGTCGGGCTTGAGTTTGCGGTGATTAAGGTAATCGCTGATATGACGATTAACGGTCATTTCATGCAGGCGCAGGGCCTGAGCGATCATGACAGAACTCCAGCCCTCAGAGGCCAGCAGGACCGCTTTGATGCGATCACACTCCCGCTTATCACGGCAGGTGTGATGAAGGTGTTCAAGTTCGGCTTTTTGTTCATCGGTAATGAATATTTTCATGATGGATACCATGAACCTCATTTGGGCGAAAATCAAGCAGTTTCAATGAGCACGGGTATATACCTAATAATATTTTTGCATCATTAATTTTATATCCATCTTCTAATTCTATTAATTTTCTCGGAGTTGGTTGAACACCATTAAGTAAAACAGGGTTATCTTTAACATGAATAGCAGCATATTTCTCATGCCTCTTAAAATGATAAAACTCTTCTCTAATACTACGAGGCAACTCTTGTGCGAAAATTGAGGCTCTTTCTAGAAAGTCATATTGATTATCTAATTTCTCATCAAAAACAATATGATCTATTAAATCTTTAATCACTTTACTTTCATTTTGATCAGGTTTAATTTCCTTAATATATGTCATCTTCCTACTCTAATATAGTTAATATAATAAAGACCAATTTGGTTCAGGGAATTTATATTTTTTTAGTTTAAAACAAAATTTCATTTACATTTATTTACATTTTTATTATTTCCAAAATTTCATTTTATTCATAAATTTCAAAAATTTACATTATCATTGTAGAAAAAACATCTTTTTTCAAATCGAACAAAATATTTACGAAAATAATATTTAAATCCATTTTTTCAAAAAATCATGCATTTTTTATTTAAATACTAACGTAATATTACACTAGGAAACTTTTAATCTAAACAAGGTAGAAACTGAGTGTTTGTTTATTACTCATCGTATTAAAACCAACTATCAGTACTTTATCCATATAGGCTCTATTCATGTTGGCCTGTTTTCGTTTGCCACGAATACTGGTTTTTTTATTGTTTCCGCACGAAACATATTCAAAGTCAGATCATATACAAGCCAGAATTTCAGCAGTATCACCAGACTGGTTCTTAAATTTACGCCTAACTCAACGCAATAATACTTTGAGCAGATCGTTTCTCTTGTAGCTTTACTAAGCCTCGACTGAAAAGGTATATCCAAGGAAGTCGAAACGGGTGTGTTCATACCCGTCCTTTTGTTTCCCGTCTTTGCGCTTTGCAATAAGTAATTCGGGTTTTGTCAGGGTGAAACATTCCATCTACTACGCCAGCAACATACCTACAAAGCAAGACTGGGTTACTGTCGTAGAGAGCTTGCTTTGCTTGTAGTACTGGCGGGGTGGCGAGAGTCGACGACAGCTTTCGCTAATTACTATCATATTCCAAATCGGAGATAATACCTTGCCAGCCAAATTGTTGTATTAAATGCTGCCATGATGCATCCCATTTTGCCGTAAGCGATAATTTATCCCCCGTAACAGGGTGATCCAACTCAAGACAACTGGCATGAAGCATCAACCGACTGGTTTGATAATGCGCGGTAACCCCTCTGTTTTGCCGTAAATCGCCATGTGCTGTATCACCAATAATTGGGTGACGAATATGTGCCATATGGCGTCTTAATTGATGTTTTCGGCCTGTTTTCGGTGTCAATTCCAACAAACTAAAACGTGATGTAGGATAACGACCTATTTCTACCGGACACTCCACCGTTGCCAGTGGTCGGTAATAAGTCACGCAGGGCTGAGCCTCTTTATCACCCTCGGCAAATTTATCCGCGATTTTATCCAGCTCCTCAACCAGAGCGTAATCAATAATAGCTGATTCCAACACATAACCGCGCACGACGGCGTGATAAGTTTTTTGTAACTGATGATGTTCAAACTGTTGAGAGAGCTGACGGGCAACATCGCTGGAAAGCGCCATCAGCAATACGCCTGACGTCGGTCTATCCAGACGGTGTACAGGGAAAACATGCTGACCAATCTGATCACGCAATGTCTGCATAACAAAGACAGTTTCGTGACGCGCCAACCAGCTACGATGAACTAACCACCCCGCTGGCTTGTTAACTGCCACAATATGATCATCCTGATATAACACTTCCAACATATCAGACGTTATCCTGCATAAATAAGCGATCCAACGCACGAAGATGTTTAAACAGTTGCTGGTAACGCCCGGTAGTATCTTCTTTATAAGACTCCTCAAAATAAGGCGCGATAGCAAATGCCGTAGGCAACGCCAATCCCTGCTCCAACAATGCATACATTCTCGGAATTAATACCCACTGCAACCACTCTTCAGCTAACATCCTATCAATGGAAAACGGCTCAACACTTTCGAAAGCTTCCGGTTTAGGCGGATGACTCTGCCACAAGTCAATTTCCCTCATGGCTTCTTCAATTAACTGTAATTTATACAGAATTTGTTTTGCAGTACTCATATTTTCAGCCTGACTCAGTTTTTATTCAAAACAACCAAGTTAGCAAGAATACCATCGATACCCTTTAGCTGAAAATTTGCTTGCTCCACCAAATAAGAGAAGGGAGCGCACAAGCGCTCCCCTTAAGTTAAATTCTATAGCAGTCCCGCTAATAACACGCTCCCTGCTCACTCCTTGACAAATTGTCCCTAGTTGGTTATCCCTTACCCATCATTTTATTTGTTGCATATCATCCTGTTATGCATTGTGTCATCCTGACCATCATCACTCATCTGTCCTTGAGAAATTGTGCGCAATGATTCCTTTCCTGCTGAGGACAGAATGAATTAATTCTTTCGATGAAACAAGCTACACATAATGGAACCAGTAAGTCAGGGCAGAGAATAAAATCTGTGATTATTTATAGGCTATTGAAATAAAATGAAAATAATAAACTAATGTGAAACTCACAAAAGTAAACTATGATATCTCTTACATGAAGTGTAAGAGATATCTCACAAAGGCAGCGTTAAAAATCGGGGTCTAACGCATAGAGACAGGTTCAATTGCGCCAAGAAACTTAATTAAGTCGGTAAATAAGCGCTTTCGTTTATGACTGCCAAACTGTTCCAAGATCACTTCACCGGTCAAATTACACAGAGAAATGATACCCATATCATCTGATTCCATCGTCGCAATAAACGCCGTTGGCGACAGTTTCAGCCGTTTCTGTGTCACCAAATGCCCTATCAAGTTTTCCTGTAAACGGATAAAGTCATCCTCACTCCAAACCTGAATCAAACTAAGCCGTTGACCTTCAAACGTTACCGTCATATCACCGGCCAATTGTGATGTATAAAAATCATGAATTGCTGGCTGCAATTGTATATCCAGTGCAACTTCGACGCTATTCAGCTTATCCTCTAAAGGAAAAGGCTGAGGAAGCCAATAAACTTCGTTGTCACCAGTTTGGGTAATACAAGGTGATGGTACACCATAAAGTTCACGGCTTGCAGGAGGGGCTCCGGTTTCCTTCTGCCACAAATCAACATAACAACGGGTAAAATTAGACAACGCTTCTGTAACATTAGAAATCATATTATTTTCAACCGGTAACTGTTAGGGTGTACTTATGTTAAGGTGTACTTGGCAATTTCATAGTAAACCAAAGATAGTAAAATGAGCGAACAAATAAAATTCAGACAAACGCGTTAACTTGCTAAACTTAAGCAACCACTATTATCAGATTTTGAGGAATAACATGTCGTTATATCGGGATCACCAAGCTCTTGAGCAACTTACTCTGGGTAAAACCACTTTATATCGTGACCAATATGATGCCAGCTTATTGCAAGCTGTACCCCGCAATATGAACCGTGAACCGCTGGAAATTTTCCCTGATAATTTGCCATTTCATGGCGCTGATATCTGGACACTGTATGAACTGTCATGGCTGAATAGCCGCGGTTTGCCACAAGTTGCTGTCGGGCACGTTAGTTTAAATGCAGAAAGTAAAAACCTGATTGAATCTAAAAGTTTTAAGCTCTATCTGAACAGCTTTAACCAGACTCGTTTTGAAAATTGGCAGGCCGTTGAAGAAACACTACAGCGCGATCTGGCTGCTTGTGCTGAAGGTGAGGTAGAAGTGACACTTCATCATTTAGATCATTTCAATAACCAACCAATCGCCGCTTTTACCGGTGAATGTATTGATGATCAAGATATTGAAGTAACTGAATATAATTTCAACCGTCATTATCTGCAAGATGCAGCACAAGGCCCACAAGTGGAAGAAGTTTTAGTTAGCCATCTGCTGAAATCTAATTGCTTGATCACTCATCAACCTGACTGGGGATCTGTCCAGATTCACTACAAAGGGTTAAAAATCAATCGGGAAGCATTGTTACGTTACTTGATATCATTCCGGCATCACAATGAGTTTCACGAACAATGTGTCGAGCGTATCTTCAGCGATTTACAACAATTATGTGCACCAGAAAAGCTCTCAGTCTACGCTCGTTATACCCGTCGTGGGGGATTAGATATCAATCCGTGGCGTACAAATAGTGAAGGCTTTGTTCCAGCAACAGGCAGATTGGCACGTCAATAAATCCGTTTTAAATCTGCTTTCCTAAACGCAATTCGTGAAAAATAAGCTGAAATAGGGCATGTAATACATTCAGTTTAGTGATATTGATATGTAATCCATACACGGTATACAAGGAGTCATTCTTGATCACACATATCAACCCACTCGGCTCGATGGATTTATTATCTCAACTTGAAGTAGATATGCTAAAGAGTACCGCAAAAAGTGATCTGTATCGCCTGTTCCGTAATTGCTCACTGGCCGTACTCAATTCAGGTAGCCAAACCGATAATAGCAAAGAGCTGCTCTCTAAATACACCGATTTTGAGATTAACGTATTGCGCCGTGAGCGCGGGGTAAAACTGGAACTGGTGGATCCACCAGAAGATGCATTCGTTGATGGAAAAATTATTCATTCACTACAAGCTAACCTGTTCGCAGTGCTGCGGGATATCTTGTTTGTCCATACTCAGATTACCGAACCAGGACAACAAGATTATTCCGATTCAGAGAATAGCGCGCATATCACCAACAGAATATTCTCTATTCTGCGCCACGCCAGAGCACTGCATACCGATGAAGATCTCAACATGATCGTCTGTTGGGGAGGCCACTCAATTAGTAAGCAAGAGTATCAGTATGGCCGTAAAGTCGGTAATCAGCTTGGGTTACGTGGACTGAATATCTGTACCGGCTGTGGCCCTGGAGCAATGGAAGCACCGATGAAAGGTGCGGCTGTCGGCCATGCCCAACAGAATTACAAAAATAGCCGTTTTATTGGTATTACCGAGCCATCAATCATTGCGGCTGAACCCCCAAATCCATTAGTGAACGAGTTGATTATCATGCCAGACATCGAAAAACGTCTGGAAGCTTTTGTTCGTATCGCTCATGGTATCGTTATTTTCCCAGGTGGTGTCGGTACAGCAGAAGAATTGCTTTATTTACTAGGTATTCTGATGAATCCAGAAAACCAAGAGCAAGTACTGCCATTAATTCTTACCGGACCAAAGGAGAGTGAAGACTATTTCCAGGTTCTGGACGAATTTATTGTTCATACATTAGGCGAAGATATACGACGCTACTATCACATCATCATTGATAATGCGCCTGAAGTTGCCAGAATAATGAAAGAAGCGATGCCATTAGTGAGAGATAGCCGCCACAGTACCGGTGATGCATATAGTTTTAATTGGTCAATGAAAATCAATTATGATTTGCAACAGCCGTTTGAACCATCCCATAAAAACATGGCTGATCTTAATCTCCATCCTGATCAACCATCTGAAAAACTGGCAGCGTCACTGCGCCGGGCTTTTTCCGGAATTGTTGCAGGTAATGTGAAAGAGGTGGGTATTCAAGCGATTGAAAAACAGGGTCCATTCAAAATCCACGGGGATGCTAAAATAATGCGCCATATGGATAAGCTACTGAAAGACTTTGTGGAACAGCATCGAATGAAGCTACCGGGAGGCACCGCCTATGAGCCTTGCTACGAAATTATCAAATAAAATTACCTGAAAAAATATCTGCGCTCCACGGATGGAGCATTATGCTATTTAAGTGATCCCATATGATACACCTTCTTATTGTTGATGCTCTTAACCTTATCCGACGCATTCATGCTGTACAGGGCAGTCCATGTATTCCTGCTTGTGAACATGCACTAAGGCAGCTTATCCAACACACTCATCCCACACATGCCGTCGCAGTATTCGATGAAGAGAGTCGCAGTCACAGTTGGCGTCACCAGATATTACCTGACTATAAAGCCGGTCGTTCGCCCATGCCTGACAATCTGCAACAAGAAATGCCGCAAATCAGAACATCATTTGAGCAACAAGGAGTTGCCTGCTGGCACGCAACAGGACATGAAGCTGACGATCTGGCAGCGACACTGGCCGTAAAAGTGACTTCTGCTGGTCACAACGTGACGATTGTTTCTACTGATAAAGGGTATTGCCAGTTACTTTCACCCAATATCCGTATCCGTGACTACTTTCAAAAACGCTGGCTGGATATGCCATTTGTTCAACAAGAGTTTGGCGTTTTACCAGAACAATTAACTGATTATTGGGGACTGGCTGGGATAAGTAGCAGTAAAATTCCGGGGATTCAGGGGATCGGGCCGAAAACCGCTGCCACTTTATTGCAACAGGCCGGCACACTAGATAACCTCTTTCAGAACCTCGACCAACAACCCGATAAATGGCGCAATAAACTAGAATCTAATCAAGAAATGGCATTTATCAGCCGGGAAGTTGCGTCATTACGTACCGATCTGGCTTTAAATGGTAATCTGCAACAACTCCGGCTGACAACAGTAACCTAACGAAAATACTTCGCTATCTTATCCAGATGTTCGCCTCTTAATTCTCCGGCCTCACTAAGCAGGCCGATCCAAGCCTTAATATAATTATATTTTGCTTGTGAGAGATCGCGTCGAGCAGTATATAACTGCTGTTCAGCATTCAAGACATCCACATTAACCCGCTGCCCAAGCGCAACACTTTTACTGGTCGCGTCTACCTGCAAGCTAGCTGATTCAACCGCCATTTCATAAGCACTAATCCGTTTTTCACTATTTAAGTACTGATTATAATTGCGGCGTAATGCATTGAGGATTTCTCCAGCCTGAGCATCAAGATCATATTTAGTCCTGCCATAGTGGGCCGCCGCCTGACGTACAGAGGCAGACGTAGCACCACCATTATAGATATTCATGCTCATCCGTAAGCCAATGGTATCGGTTCGATATTTTTGATCTACAGTATTATCGCTACTGGATTCGTTTTCAGAATGGGATGCATAGAACTCCAGCTTAGGTAAATAGCCTGCCCGGTTGCGCTGCACTTCATGGTACGCGGCTTGCACTTCCTGACGAGAGGCAGATAAAACCGGGTTGTTAGCCAATGCCAATTTTTCCCACGCCTCATAACGCTCAGGCGACAATCTCAATACATGGAAACGCTTTTTATCTGATAGCCGTTGCACAGGCAAATCTACAGGGAGAGGAACGCCCACAATTAGCTGTAAACTTCGGATTGCCGCATCTAAATCGTCTTTGGCTGCTATCTCATCGGCAATCGCCTGACTGTAACGAGATTGCGTTTCCACCACATCAGTACGTGTCCCTTCACCAGAAGTAAATAATTTCTTATTCAGTTCCAGTTGCTTTTCATAAGCCATTTTCTGCCGTATGACTAAATCAATCTGATCCTGCGCATAAGCCACATCCACGTAAGCATTCACAACCCGAACAGCCAGTTGCTGAAAATCTGCCCGAAAACGTTCATTGCTCATCAAAGTGTGAGCCTGACTGGCTTTATAACGAGCCCATATTTCAAAATCGATCAACGGCTGAGTCAATACAACAGCCGCGTTATAACTGCTATATTGGCGATCCCGGCTGCTAGTTGTCTTCCTGCCCCAAAAGTCATACCCAACAGATTCCATATGTTGCCAATTCCGTGGTGAATTCTGGTAAGACATCATTACTTTAGGTAACAACTCTGCCCTGCCGAGCTTTTCATACTCTGCCCCCCCTTCCCGCTCTTTCACTGCGGCGAGAAAAGTAGGATCATTTTCTAATGCCAGCGCATAGGCTTCAGTCAAACTCAACGCCCATGTAGGAAAAGAGAACAGACTGACGCTGAAAAGAATCAGCAAACCAATTGATAAAGAAACATTATTCAGTTTCATAATCACTCCTCTATCAACGATGTTGAAGCCCGATCCCACAATGGCTTAAACAGATAGCTCAACAAAGAGCGGGAACCCGTTTTGACAAAGACCTCAACCGGCATTCCTGGCCTGATATCCAACCCTTTCAGTTTTTCCATTCCCTCAGGAGCGACAACTACTCTCATCTGATAATAAGGTTGACTGGTTGTTGGATCGACCAACCTATCCGCGGAAATCACGGCAACTTTTCCTTCAACTTTTGGCGTCCGATTCTGGTTAAAAGCGGTGAACATCAGATCCACATTCAACCCTTTACTAATCTTATCTGCCAAATTAACCGCAACACGCGTTTCCACTTCAAGCGCCATCTGGTCCGGCAGAATTTCCATTAACTTCTCGCCAGGAGCAACAACCCCACCTTGGGTAAAAATATTTAATCCCACAACCGTGCCGTCAACCGGCGCCACAATTGAGGTATGAGTCAGTTCAAACTGTGCTGTATCCAGCTTATTTCTATATTCACTGGCAGAGACCTGCACCTCCGCTAATTGCGTGCGCACTTCCCGCTGATAGTCAGCTGTGCGTTGAATAATACGCTGCTGTGTTTCCTGTAACTGTTTTTCAAGCTGACCTGCTCGCCCTGCCATTTCCGCTATGCTGCTGTTGAGTTCAGCCTGTTCACGCAGAAGTTCCAGATAACGATTACGCGGAAAATAGCCCTCATCCGCTAAAGATTTCAGATTAGTTATCTGCTCCTTAAGCGCCGCCTGCTGCATACGCTTACTGAGAAGAGAAGATTTCAGCCCTTTAATTTGAAAATTTGTTCCTTCGACAGACTGTTCAAGCCCTCGCAAATCGCTTCTCAGCACTTCACGGCGTGATACAAAAAGTTGTTTTTGCAGTTCGATAATCTCATTCACCCGTGGTTCAGATTGTAATTGCTGTAATATGTCGGGGAAAATTAACGCTTCATCACCATGCTGCTCGGCTAATAAACGGGCTTCCGTTGCCAGCGTGGTATACAGTTGATCCTGAAGTGCATCAACCTGCGCCTTTGCCTGCACCTGACTAAGCTGGACGAGTGTCTGACCTGCTTTGATTGTTTCTCCTTCAACAACCTTAATCTGGCTAATAATACCGCTTGCCGGGGCCTGAACTGTTTTACGATTACCATCCACAACCACTACACCAGAAGACGCGACTCCTTTATCCAACGGTGCTAACGCGGCCCAAATGAGAAATCCTAGGATCCCCACACCAATCACTAACCATCCTAGTCGCAAAAAATGCCTTTCTTCCAAAGGCAACAATCCTTTTTCATCTCTTACCGGCGTAATCTGATCAGACATATCCACTCCCGGACAGAAATCTCCGTCTCAGCTATTTGATATTATTATAATTAAATGCACATTTACTTATGATGCCTGCGCGACTGCCTTGGTCGCAGAATGTTCCTGACTATTATTTCTTTGTGATAAAGCGGCCATCACCTGTTGAGATGAACCGAACATCTTCATTTTCCCCTGAACCAGTAGCAATATTTTGTTTGTCTGTGATAGCAATGAGGTGCGGTGAGTAATCACAATCACAGTCTTTCCTTGTGCTTTTAACTGAGAAATCGCCTCATTTAATGCTCTTTCCCCTGCCTCATCCAGGCTGGAATTAGGCTCATCCAACACGACCAATGACGGCTCGTCATATAACGCACGAGCAAGGCCAATTCGCTGTTTCTGCCCACCAGATAATCCAACTCCGCCAGCACCAATCACGGTGTCATAGCCCTTATCAAGTGCTAATATCAGCTCATGAACGCCCGCTTTCTTTGCCGCCCGTACCACTTTCTCTGGCTCCACTTCATTAAAACGAGCAATATTTTCAGCGATAGTGCCACCAAACAACTCAATATCTTGCGGTAAATAACCGATTGAGGAGCCCAGTTCATCTTTATTCCACTGATAAATATCTGCATTATCCAGACGAACAACGCCTTCCTGTGCCGGCCATATTCCGACCAGTAACCGGGCAAGAGTCGATTTCCCAGACGCACTGGGACCAATTAATCCCATCACATCACCGGCATCCAACGAAAAGCTAATATCCTGTAAAACAACCTTACTGTTTCTTCCCGGCGGCGCTGCGGAAACTTTATCCACGGCTAAACTTCCTTTTGGCGCCGGCAATGACATCCCCGGTTTGCGTTCCGGTTGTTGTTCCAACAGGTTGGTTAACCGTTGCCATGACAAACGAGCACCACTCCAGCCTTTCCAGGCTTGAATCAGTTGTTCAATCGGTGAAAGTGCCCGTCCCATCAAAATTGAAGCCGCAATCATCATACCCGGCGTAATATGCCCACCAATCGCTAACCAGCCCCCTAATCCAAGGATCAGTGACTGCAAGGCCAAACGCACTGTTTTAGTGACTGAATTAATCACTGAAGCCCGCTCACTCGCAATGCGCTGGAAATCCAGGAAACGCTCATGTAATCCAAACCATCTCCGACGTAGCACCGGCAACATACCTAACGCCTCTATGACTTCGGCATTACGTAAATTAGTGCTGGCAAGACTTGCTGAACGTAGAGAGAGTTTACTGGCTTCGGATAACGGCTGACTTGATAACCACTGATTCAACACAGCCAAGGCAATCAATACCAGCGCGCCTCCCAGTGACAATAGACCAAGCCAGGGGTTAAAAAGAAAAATAACGAGCAGATAGATTGGAAACCAAGGGGCATCAAAGAAGGCAAACAAGGCATTACCCGTCAAAAACTGGCGGATATTGGCCAAGTCATTGAGCATCTGACCGGCATCAGTAGTGCCATTTTTCAGATTCGATTCATAAGATGCGGTATAAACCCGGTTATTCAGCTTCATATCAAGCTGGCTGCCAATACGGATAACAATCATGCTACGGATATATTCCAGCATTCCCATCATGGCAAACATGCCGAGAGTAATCAGAGTCAACATCAGCAAAGTGATTTCATTGCCCGACGGCAATACTCTGTCATAAACCTGCAACATATAAACAGACGGAACTAACATCAGCAGGTTAATAAAAGCAGTGAACAACCCGATAGCCCAGAATACCCGGCTACGAGCACGAATGACATCAGTAATTTCATCCTTCGGGAGCAGTAGTTTCACATTATTTCCTTATTTTTATTTTTTTAAAAATATAACTATCTGATGTTAATGTTTCCTTTCTTATTCATTTTTCTTATTAGTCTTATTGGGCTTTATCATTAATTCCCGACCATCGGCAAAGCGGGCAAACCAACCATCTGGCTCATGAGCAAAAAAAGCCAAACCACTCCCCTGTTCATCAGTAATTGTGAGCCCATCTGGAGTTGGCCGCCAACCGGCAGGCACTTCACCAAACATATACGCTAAACAATCGTTATCACCATTAAGTGACCAAATTGATCCCTCTGGTAAGGGATGGTCAGTCAATAACACATCGCATTGTTGATGTTTATCCGACAATTGCCACACGCCTTTCAATTCACTCGCGTGTGGGAGATCAAGACTACTAGCCATACTTCCTCCGATAATGCTGAATGTCAGAGCAACAAAGAATGCAAATTTCAGATACCAAGCCGCAAAAACCATGCCGCCTCCAAACAAATAACCGCATCTAAGTCAGATGCGGTTGTGTTGTTGTGTTACGAAAGGATGAAATCAGACTCTAATATGGGTTCTCCAACAATCTTCACCCAAAAATCATCGTAGGAAAATTTACCGCCCAAATTAATGGCGAAATCATTCACCTTATCAACAGTGTTATAACGAAGCACAGCTTCTCCAACTTCACCAGTGAATTCCTCTACAAATTTAACGCCACCCTTCCCGGCTTCACCCAGATCAAACAGTGACACATCAATCTTGTCTTCACCGGAAACAAAGTCATGGATCCAATCACGCTCAAGAGGAGGTGATTCCTTGGCACTCAGGTAGACAAAGGTATCTTTGCCTTCCCCACCCCAAAGATTATCTGCCCCTAAGCCACCGTAAATAATGTCATCACCAGCTCCCCCTTTCAAAGTATTGGCGGCATCATTCCCGATTAAAACGTCATTACCACTGCCACCAATCGCATTTTCAATTGTGACGCCACGGGCAATAGAGACGTTTCCTTTTAGTCCACCGACATCAGAGAAAGAGGCTTCATTCAGATTGATACGTTGATCTTGAGTAAAACCAGAGAAATCAAACGTATCATTGCCACCGGTATCCCAAGCGGTGAACAACAGTTTGCTGTTCTCATCTTTTGCGGTATAGAAGTCACGATCTGTGTTGGAATTAAAACCATATACGGTGTCATCGGCACGGATGGTATTATTCGCGCCATATACCGCCTGAATGGCAGAAATATCATTAAGTAATGGTGCGGAAGAATAAATACCTTTAAAGTCCTGCCCGGTATTTTTTTCACTAAAATAACTCATAACAGTATAAGCACGGCTGTCTTCAAAATAAGTCGCGCTGTTCTTATAAGTCGGGCTTACCTCATCAGACGCATTATAATCAGCCGGATGTTGCAACCCCAGAGTATGACCAATTTCATGAGTAAGCGTTTGACGGCCATAACCATTCACGTCAATATCGTTGTTTAAGAAAGTACGGCTTTTTGCATTATACCAAGTTCCTAACTGTGTCTTCTCTGGTCTTGGCAGATAAGCAAACGCATAGCTCCCTGTCAAACTAACATCAAAGAACCCAAAGGTGACATTTGCCTCTTTAACATCAGTGGTTTCAACGAAATTAATATTAGCAACATCAGCCCAAGATTGTATTGACAGTTTTGCAGCAGCTTTTTGTTCATCATTAAATGCTGAAAATTCAGAAATATGCCACGGCATATTATCCGGTTTACTCTCCAGGAAAGTATACTTTAATTGGAAAGCTTTAGATTTATCGTCGTCCTGATGCCCCCAACGATAATCACCCCGGATTAATTCTTTAGCAGCATCTTTACTGGGCTCATGCTCAACGACAATATTAGAATCCTTACCTGGTATATAAGCCTGTAACCATTTCAGCAACTCATTTGCCTTTTCTGAACCGCTAACGTCTTCCGAGTATGAAATTTTCTTCTTTAAAGACATATATTTCTCCATAAATTCAGGACTTAGATATAAAATTCTTTTTATTTAATTAAATACAAGTCAATAAAACCTGAAAACAACAGACCGCCCCTGGTCATACAAATTAACAACTAAAATCCCTTTCACATAAACGTAACACTAAAGTTAATTATGTAAAAAGCAATTAACATATTTTTTTAATATAAACGTGATAAAAATAACATAAAACAAATAAACGATTGTTTTATATAACATAACTATTTAAGGCGAAAAAAATACCGCTAATTTCTTAGCGGTATTTTCTTATGCATTAATTATCGATTATTTGACTATCTATAAAGTAAACTTTAAAAAATTTATAGAATTATTGTTGATAATTTTAATAAGTAATTATCCCAATCCGTTATATAAATAGAAGAGTCTAGAATAAAAAACTTCCTTCAACGCAATACTGCGGGGCATAAGTATATATAAGAGGTTTAAATCAAGTAATACCTATATATTATTATTTAATAAAGCAATAACAACTTGATTAAATCAATAAAAAACATATATCACAGAGTAGTTAATACTTTCCTTATTCTAAATCATTTTTTACCAATATAATTAAATTATGGTTTTGAAGAATTAAATAAGAAGATCCATATATCTGATTAAATACCCTTAAAGACAAGGTATAAAAACCAATAAATCAATGCATTCAAAAAGATATCAAATTTAAAATAGCAAACTTAACCTATATAATATAGACATTGCCCTTACTTAATATTAAAATTAATTTTCATATCTAACCATTAATTAAATAAATTGTAAAAAATAATCCCTTCCATTATTTCCCAGATTATAATGTTAATTTATATAATTATTCCAGACTAAACTAACGATTAATTAAATAATTATAAAAACATATTTATTTTGTTATTTCATTTAAGTCAAGTGAAAAAATCAACATTTTCCCGACAAAAACCATACAATATCAATCATTATATTAAGTCACAACAGAATATTATGTAGCCTTTTCTTACTAATTAAGTGGATTAAATCATCTTAATACACTCATTCTATTCCGTAACAGAATGAAAAATAAAATACACCCGTTATCTTTCAAGTTGCCTCTTTGTTGGCTGCACTCGCTCACCCCGGTTACATAGTTTGCTATGCTCCCGGGGATTCACTCCCTTGCCGTCGCGATGCATCTTGAAATAATAATGTCATCCAATATCGAAAAAAACGCCTCAGGATATAGCTGAGACGATTTAGAAAATCTTATTTTATGAGTTATTCCAGAATGATGATGAACAACAGTGAATCAGTAATCATTCCGGCTAGCTGCATAAGCAGACCAAATACGACGAACATGAACCGTTATTTCTTCCCTGTCATGATAAAGGTGCTTTGCCTGAATTTGTGCATTTATACCCCCCTCTTTTAATTGCAAGTTCATTTTCTGCAAATTATGAGCAACTTCTTCATAACGCTTTTTCATGGGTAATTTAAGATTAAAAATAGCTTCCCGGCACCAGCCATTAACTAACCAATCTGCCATTAACTGCGTCACTTTTGCTGGTTTTTCCACCATGTCGCATACCAGCCAATAAATGTTTTTTGTCGAAGGCTCAAACTTAAAACCATCAACTTTGTGATGTTTAACTTGCCCCGTATCCATCAAACTTTTCGACATCGTGCCATTATCTACCGCATGAACCATCATACTACGTTTCACCAGTTGGTAAGTCCAACCACCAGGGCATGCACCTAAATCAACCGCATACAAACCGCTAGCCAACCGCTCTTCCCATTCATCATGTGGGATAAAAACATGAAAGGCTTCTTCCAGTTTTAATGTTGAACGACTTGGTGCATCCGAAGGAAATTTCAACCGAGGAATACCCATATAAAATGGCGAATTATTGTTACTGTAAGAATAACCAACATAACAGCAACCCGGAGCGATAAAGAAAACGTGTATCACCGGGCGATTAACGTTTTCCCGAATCTGCAAGATCTTTTCCTGACGCATAGCATTACGCAACGGAACAGTAAATTTTCGACAGAATTTTAATAACTCTTTACTTTCATTAGTATCAGGCACCTCAACCCGTAACTCACCGGCACGCTCAATGACACCATGCAGCATACCTACAATCGGGCTTATCCGATCTTCAGGAGGTAAATCTCGCAATAATTCACCCACGACCAGCATCTGGCGGGCAAAAATCAGCTCCCGAAATGGGATCTCACGAATCAGCCGATCGGCATCTTCATATTGATAACACTCAAACAGGACATAACCACTGTTGTCTTTCACCCGGGCAAAACCGTAAATCTCTTTTTGACCCGCCTTATCAGTGATTTCTGCTGCACACTCTTTTTCAAAACCAGGGCGGCAATATAAAGCAATTTTATTCATGGCGAAGCGCCGATTTCCTTAGACGCAAAGCGCCAATTAATACTAAAAACCAGCCGATAAGAAAGCTAAATCCTCCAACTGGCGTAATATAAGCGAAAAATTTAACCTGCAATAAAGCCATACAATAGAGACTGCCACTAAACAACAAAATACCTACTGCAAAAAAAACGCCACTCCAGTAAAACCAGAGCACAACTTTACGCATTAGCATGGCAGACATCGCCATCATTGCCAGAGTGTGAATACCCTGATATTGCAGACCGAGATCAATCCAACTTATCTGATATTTTTCCATCATCGGAGATAATAAATGTGACCCTACAGCACCAAACGCCACATAGAAAAACCCACTGAAGCCAGCAAAGATAAGCATTAAGCGACTATTCACTGTTATCTTCCTTTTTCATATTCTATACCCGTCATCTTTCAAGTTGCCTCTTTGTTGGCTGCACTCGCTCACCCCGGTCACATAGTTACCTATGCTCCCGGGGATTCGCTCCCTTGCCGTCGCGATGCATCTTGAAATCCATAGGGTATATCTGCTCGAATGCCTTATTCCGCTCTTACTCATTGGTAATAAAGCCCAATTTCTCCTGCTCACTGGCTGCCTGAGCCAAAACCCATTGTCTGAATGCGGCAATTTTCCCCAATTCAGCCTGATTGTCATGACAAACAAGGTAAAATGCATTCTTACTCACTAACACATCATTAAATGGGCAAACTAAGCGCCCCGCATCAATTTCAGTCCGAGCCATGACATTATTTGCCAGTGCAATACCTTGCCCATGAACAGCGGCTTGGATCACCATTGCACTATGGCTAAATATCGGTCCTTGCTGAACGTTTATCTGCTGCTGCATATCAAGCTGGCGCACATACGCTTGCCAGTCACGACGAGAAGAATCGTGTAACAACGTATGACGCGCCAAATCTGCGGGGGTCTTCAAAGGATTTTCTCCAGTCAGTAACGAAGGAGAACAAACGGGAAGCAAATATTCTGCGTAAAGGCGATCGGTGCGTAACCCCGGCCAATTTCCACGACCATAAAATATGGCAACATCAACATCATCAGCAAGCTTATCTTCTTCTCTGTCTACCGCCTGTATTCTGACATCAATGCCGGGATAAGCTAAATTAAAGCTGGACAGCCTTGGAACCAACCACTGGATAGCAAAGCTAGGTGAAAGGCTAACCGTCAAAGCACCTTTGGCACTTCGAGCTTGAAGTTTACGTGTTGCTTCATTTATCGCCGTGAATATTTCTTTAATGTCCAGATAGTAGCTTTGACCTTCTTCAGTCAACAATAGTGATCGATTGCGACGACGAAACAACTTCAACCCAAGAAAATCCTCCAGACTTTTCATCTGGTGGCTAACTGCGGCCTGCGTCACAAATAACTCTTCAGCCGCCTTAGTAAAACTTAAATGGCGCGCTGCGGCATCAAAAACCCGCAACGCATTAAGTGGAGGTAAACGTTTGGACATGTGAGCCCTTATGTAATGTTGACGATACCGGTAACTCTTTATATTTAGTTATTAGTTTTTGTAATCCGAATCATTATAAATTGTCCATTGAGGATACACCAGTAAATCCCTATAGTGGCGCCACTTCCTAAGCCGGAACGAAAAGTGAATCAGCTTAACGCTATGAAACTTTTGGCTTTGTGGTTGTGATGTTGTGTTTGCAAGTTGTCTGGGAAACCGGACCCTGTAGCTCAAGCTACTGTTTTTTCACTTCCTGTACATTTACCCTGTCTGTCCATAGTGATTTTTTAATGCACCGCAGTTGCGGTGCTTTTTTTTTTGGCATAAGGCGTGGAACATGGCAATATTATTCCATGTAATAACCTATCCATTTTCAGCCAGAAATAAATGGTTAAGCACCATCACCACCAAAACAAAATTAATACATCTATGAAAAAGTTCGAACCAGAACAGTTCCGCCAGCAATTTCCAGCGCTACAACAATTTCCATCACAACAATTTTCATCACAACAACAGACGGTATTTCTGGATAGTGCAGCCACTGCACTCAAACCACAAGCCATGATAAAGGCAACTCAAGACTATTATCAAAACAGTGGCGCTACTGTACATCGTAGCCAACACAAAGCAGCACTGGAAATTACATCCCGCTATGAACAGGCCCGGCAACGAGTTGCTGAATTCATCAACGCCCCTAAAGCTGAAAATATTATCTGGACAAAAGGAACAACAGAATCCCTCAATCTAGTTGTTCAAAGTTATTTCCGCCCTCATCTCCAGCCCGATGATGAAATTATCGTTAGTGAGCAGGAACACCATTCCAATCTGATACCGTGGTTAATGTTGGCAGAGCAAATCGGCGCCAAGGTTATTAAATGGCCTTTAGGCAATGGTAAATTGCCTGATATCAACATTTTGCCTGAACTGCTAAACAAACACACCCGATTGATAGCCATCAGCCAGATGTCCAATGTGACTGGCGGAGCAGTTGATCTCGCTGCAATAACTGCAATAGCACACCAACATGGTTGCCTGGTTGTTGTGGATGGTGCCCAAGGCATTGTTCATAATCCCATTGATGTTCAACAATCAGATATCGATTTCTACGCATTCTCTGCTCATAAACTCTATAGTTCGAACGGCGTTGGTATACTTTACGGCAAAAGTGAGCTTCTTAATGCTATGTCTCCTTGGCAAGGTGGCGGGAAAATGCTCTCTCACACTTCATTCAGCGGTTTTATACCCGAAGCAGTACCTTTCCGGTTTGAAGCGGGCACACCGAATGTTGCAGGTATTATTGGTTTTTCTGCCACACTGGAATGGTTGAAAGATATTGATATTGCCAAAGCCGAAACCCATGCAGTCGCACTTGCTGATTATACCGAAGCACAACTCTCCGCTTTACCCGGATTTATCAGCTATCGCATTGCCGGTTCCAGCTTATTGGCTTTTAATTTTACCGACATTCATCACAGTGATTTGGCAGCCATTCTGGCAGAACAAAATATTGCTTTACGTTCCGGTCAGCATTGCGCTCAACCCTTGATCGAAGCGTTAGGCATCAGCGGCTGTTTGCGCGCCTCCTTTATGCCTTACAACAACCAACAGGATGCCGATGCTTTAATTCAGGCAGTAAAATTTGGCCTTTCTTTATTACGGGATGAATGAATACAAGATGAATGACATTATGACTCAAACCGCTGAAAACCGGATTGCACCACACCCATTTGGCCAGGAAATCAGCCAACAACAGCTCATTGCAACCTTTGACCAATGCCGCCAATGGGAAGATCGTTATCGCCAGTTAATCTTACTGGCAAAGAAACTGCCCGCATTACCAGAGAACTTGAAACAGCAAGACACTGAAATGTCCGGCTGTGAAAACCGGGTTTGGTTAGGGCATCAATTACTGCCAGATGGCTATTTACATTTTTATGGTGACAGCGAAGGCCGCATTGTAAAAGGCCTGCTGGCGGTAATCTTAACTGCCGTAGAAGGCAAAACACCGGAACAAGTTTTAGCAACTAACCTATTGGCACTGTTCCACCAACTAGGGCTGGAACAACAGATAAGTGGCTCACGGTTGAACGGAGTCAAATCGCTAATCAATACTGTGCAGAACGCCGCAACATCTTATATACCCTATGGATTTCAAGATGCATCGCGACGGCAAGGGAGTGAATCCCCCGGAGCATAGATAACTATGTGACCGGGGTGAGCGAGTGCAGCCAACAAAGAGGTAACTTGAAAGATAACGGGTATATCAAAGATCACCCTGACGTTGCGCTTTAGCCACCATTTTTTTCAAGGCATGGGAAACCGCCACAAATCCAAATGTCGCCGTGACCATCGTTGCGGCACCAAAACCAGAAGCGCAATCCATACGCTTAGTTCCCTCTGCGGTACTTTTCGCGGCACAAGCAGAACCATCACTCTGCGGATAAACTAACTGCTCGGTTGAAAACACACAATCGATGCCCAATTTACCTTTGCCATTCTTCACAACACAATAATCAGATTTCAGCCTTTCTCGCAGTTTAGCCGCTAAAGGGTCCTGAACCGTTTTTGCCAAATCAACAACCTGAATCTGTGTAGGATCAAGTTGCCCTCCTGCTCCACCGGTTGTCACCAGCGGAATTTTATGGCGGCGGCAATAAGCCAACAGCGCCGCTTTCGGCCTGACACTATCGATAGCATCAATCACATAACTAAATCCAACCGCCATCATCTCTTCAACATTATCGGGTGTGAGAAAATCATCAACACAAGTCACTTTGCACTCTGGATTAATTGCCAGAATACGCTCGGCAATCACCTCAGTCTTTGGTTGCCCAATATGCTGTTTTAAAGCATGTAATTGGCGATTGGTATTGGTGATACAAACATCATCCATATCAATCAAGGTGATCGCACCGATTCCTGTACGAGCCAAAGCCTCAGCCGCCCAGGAGCCAACACCACCGATACCCACAACACAAACATGAGAATGGCAAAACAAAGAAAGCGCTTTTTGACCATATAAACGGGCAGTCCCCGCAAAGCGCTGCATATATGCATCAGAAAGAGAAGTTTGCATTACTGAATATCAATCCTGAAAACCTGTTATAAAATTTATGAAAAGCAATCACTGATTTACCGTCAACATGGTAGGCGGCGCTTTTTTTAACACCCAAACCCGACCGTAGTGGTTATAGAAACCTGCCGCTATACCCGCCGCCCCACCAATACCATGATAGATATCGAAATGATGTCCCTTTATCGCCCCACCAACATCCAATGCAACCATCAGCCGCATCTGGTACTGACCGGTAAATTTACCCTCTCTATCCAACAGAGGTATCTCTGCTAACAGGGTTGTTCCTGGTGGAATAAGCATTTTATCAGCGGCCACAGAAGCTTTTGCAATTAAAGGAACACTACTCGCACCTCGTACCGGCGCATAGTTTTCAGGTTTAAAGAAAACAAATGATGGGTTCTGCTCCAACAGCTCACGGACTTCTGCCTCACTGTGAGATTCTGTCCATTTACGAATCGCCAGTATAGAGATATCTTCCTGCGCAATTTCTCCGCGCTCAATCAGCAACTTGCCAATGCTCCGGTAAATATGCCCATTCTTACCGGCATAACCCAAAAGAGTCAGTGGCTCACCATCACCAAAATCGACATAACCACTCCCTTGTACCTCCATAATATAATTATCAATCAGTGAACGACTATAACCAATAATCAGACTGGGGCTAAGAGCGCCGTTGTCTATTTCAGTTCGGCTTGGTAAACGGTATTTACTCTTAGGCGGCATCCGGTACAGAGGATACTTAAATTCCCCCTGTTTAACACGACGAGCTTGTAACACTGGCGTATAATAACCGGTAAATTGGACGTTGCCGTAATTATCCACCCCTTCCATCTGATAAGCGCGTAAATTAAACAGATTCAACTTACTGGTTTCACCACCCGCTAACATCCAGTTTTGAACAGCGTCAAAAGTTAAGCTATTACGATTATACAGACGAGGAGCAGACTGACTAATTAGCGCAACCTGCTCTGAAAAATCCTTTGCATTAACTGGCTTACCCTGCGCATTAGGTTGATTAACCAGCCGTAAATCCTGCTCGATATGACCATCTCTATATTGTTGGCCCTGTGCCGTTGGGCGAGAATGACATCCAACCAACAGTGAAATCACGGCTCCACACAGCAGATACTTACCCCAGTATTTCATTGTTGTTTTCTCTCTTACCAACATAACTCTGTGGCGAACAAAATGCTAAACCAATAGAAACGATGCAACTTACCATAAAAAAAATAACTTAACAAAACAACGACACAAACGAATAGAAAAACATCAATACGCAGAGTAACTAATCAAAAACGTAACGAAACAAACAATAATTAATAAAAAAACTTGCAACAGATCTTATCCTGAGTATAGTGCCCGCATCGGACGCGGGATGGAGCAGCCTGGTAGCTCGTCGGGCTCATAACCCGAAGGTCGTCGGTTCAAATCCGGCTCCCGCAACCAACACTATAAAGTAGTTCAATATTTGCGAATGGAACCGATTCCAGCAGGCGTTAGTGATGCAGGAAAGTACAAAGTAGGTTCTAATACGGACGCGGGATGGAGCAGCTTGGTAGCTCGTCGGGCTCATAACCCGAAGGTCGTCGGTTCAAATCCGGCTCCCGCAACCAATTTTCGCTACTCAAAATATCTATACGGACGCGGGGTGGAGCAGCTTGGTAGCTCGTCGGGCTCATAACCCGAAGGTCGTCGGTTCAAATCCGGCCCCCGCAACCAATTCTCTATGCATTTCAGCATACAAACTCCAAAAGCAACTTGTGAATGACTTTTCGATAATTTTTTCGCCATCGTATCTGCGTTCAGTTTAATGACAAACATCCACCTGTGGTCATTTCTGGCTTGACAGATTATCGTTTACAAACGACAACAAAACCATGAACGAGATACGATACTATATCGACAATACCGGACGTGACGTCTTTGAAGAATGGCGAGAACAAGTAATGAAGGATAGATCATACGACGAAGCAATGACCGAGGTGTTCCGCAAAGACCCAGCTTACGTGATCGAGTTACTAAACAGCATCCTTGAAGATAGCGAACAAGCCGAATTACTGATTGCTCTATCGCACCTTGTCGGCCAAGGGCAACCCGGAAGTTAGGAGTCTAAGTGCGATTCTGCGTGTCATGGGCTTGCGCCTGGCAGTTCAACTCATCACTACCCACTAAAATAGGGGGAGGGAGTATAGGCTAAAGGAAAATAGCCCCTTCCCTTTTTAACAGCAAAAATTACCCATAGCAGCGGGTTCAAATCGCCAAATTACCACCATTCTTGAAATAAGCTTTGATACCCGCAAAAATTGACTCTGCGACTTGCTGCTGGAAACGTGCGGTTTTCAGTTTCCGCTCCTCTTCCAAATTGCTAATAAACGCAGTCTCTACCAGAATCGAAGGGATGTCTGGTGCTTTCAGTACCGCAAATCCAGCTTGATCCACCCGATTTTTATGCAATTTATTCACTTTGCCCATACGCTTAAGCACTTCGCTACCAAATTTAAGGCTGTCATTGATTGTCGCAGTTTGTAACAAATCAAACATCGTATGATCCAGATACTTATCACCGCTTTTACTCACTCCGCCAATTTGGTCAGCTTCGTTTTGCGTCTGGGCTAGAAAACGTGCGGTATTACTGGTTGCACCTTTAGTCGAGAGTGCAAAAACCGAAGAACCACGGGCAACTCGGTTAGTAACGGCATCAGCATGAATAGAAACAAAGAGATCAGCTCGCATTTTACGCGCTTTTGCCACCCGGACTTTTAGCGGGATAAACACATCTTCATTACGGGTCATATAAACTTTCATACCCGGTTCACGCTGAATAAGCGCTTTTAATCGACGGGCAATTTGCAAAACAACGTCTTTTTCACGAGTTTTATATTTGCCAATAGCGCCAGGATCTTCCCCTCCATGTCCAGGATCAAGCATGATAATGATCGGCCTGTCTTTACCTGCTTTACCTGACTTTGGCCTTTCCACTGGCAAATCTTCTGCTAAATGACCTTTATTGTACTCTTCAAGTAGAGCAAGTAATGGATCATCATCCGTATTAACCCTCGCTGCCGGATAAATATCCAATACCAAACGATGTTTAAATTTCGCCACTGGTTTCAAAGTAAACATATGTGGGTTGACCGATTGCTTAACTTCGAACACCAAGCGAACAGTTTTAGGATTAAACTGCCCTACCCTCACCAGTTTAAGATAAGGATCACGGGATTGAATCTGCTCCCCCATCCCGCTTAGAGTATGATTCAGTTGTACACCTTCAAGATCAACCACAATTCTATTTGGATTTTTTAACACAAACTGGCGATATTTGAGTGGAATATTGGATTCAAGAGTCACACGGGTATAACTGGATGCTGGCCAAATACGTACCGCTATAACTTTTGCTGACGCTGCGTAACCCACCTGGCTAACACTAAGTAACCACATCGCTGCGGCTCCCTGCAACAAACGACGTCGTGACAGATTATGATCTGAATGACTCATCTACTTAATATTCCATTCATAAAATACAAACACTCAGGTGATATTCACCAAAGAAACGATCAAATAAAAAACTTTAACCAATCGGCATTATGCTGTCATCAATAAACAGCATTTTATATTTTGCAAATTATTAACGTCTACAGGTATATGAAAATGTTTTTATCTGAATTGCCTCTTGCCATTTTCTCTCAAAAGGAATAAAAAAGCATAAATTACGAATAAAAATTCAATCGAGAGTCTGTTATGAAAGAACGCAGCACCGAATTAGTTGAAGGATTTCGTCATTCTGTTCCGTACATCAATGCACATCGTGGTAAAACCTTTGTTATTATGCTTGGTGGAGAGGCTATTGCCCATGAAAATT
This sequence comes from Photorhabdus sp. S10-54, assembly GCF_963878145.1. Lineage (NCBI taxonomy): Bacteria > Pseudomonadati > Pseudomonadota > Gammaproteobacteria > Enterobacterales > Morganellaceae > Photorhabdus > Photorhabdus sp. S10-54. The sequence goes on from NZ_CAWNXG010000008.1 coordinate 24,944, forward strand.
TTACCAATATTATCAACGATATAGGATTGTTGCATAGTTTGGGTATCCGCCTGGTCGTCGTTTATGGCGCCAGACCTCAAATTGAACAAAATCTTGTAGACCATCATTACCAACCGATTTACCACAAACATACCCGTGTAACCGATAATAAAACATTAGAATTAGTCAAACAATCTGCTGGTTTGCTGCAACTGGATATTACCGCACGTCTTTCTATGAACCTAAATAATACCCCGTTACAAGGAGCCAATATTAATGTTGTCAGCGGTAACTTCATTATTGCTCAACCGCTTGGCGTTGATGATGGTGTGGATTATTGCCACAGTGGAAAAATTCGCCGTATCGATGAACATGCCATAAATCGCCAATTAGACAGTGGAGCAATCGTGCTAATTGGTCCTGTTGCAGTTTCTGTTACCGGAGAGAGTTTTAATCTGGCATTTGAAGATGTTGCTACGCAGTTAGCTATCACACTACAGGCTGAAAAACTGATTGGTTTCTGCTCTACTCAAGGTGTACAAGATGAAGACGGAAAAATTCTATCGGAAGTTTTTCTTAATCAAGCACCGGAGTTAATTAAAAAACTAGAAGTTAAAGGTGATTACTATTCAGGCACAGTCCGTTTTTTACGGAGTGCAGTAAAAGCTTGCCGTCGTGGTGTTCGCCGCAGCCATTTATTAAGTTATCAGGCAGATGGTTCTCTACTTCAAGAATTATTCTCCCGAGATGGCATTGGCACTCAAATAGTGATGGAAAGTGCAGAACAAATACGCCGGGCTAATATCAATGATATTGGTGGTATTCTCGAACTTATTCGCCCACTGGAACAACAAGGCATTTTGGTTCGCCGTTCAAGAGAACAACTTGAAAGAGAAATTGATAAATTCATCATTATCGAACGCGATAACCTGACTATCGCCTGTGCTGCGCTCTATCCTTATCCTGATGAGAAAATTGGCGAAATGGCTTGTTTAGCCGTTCATCCTAAATACCGCAGCTCTTTAAGAGGTGAAGTATTACTGAATCGCATTGCGGAGCACGCCAAACAGTTCGGACTGGAAAAACTGTTTGTTCTGACTACCCGCAGCATTCATTGGTTCCAGGAACGGGGTTTTGAGCCCGCAGAACTCTCAATGCTACCGATTCAGAAACAAGTGTTATACAACTATCAACGCCGTTCTAAAATCCTTATGTTAAGTTTGGAACCACAGTAATAAACGCATTCATGCCGAAAAAGCCGACTTTTACGAAAAGAGTATGCTGAATATATCAGCCGTTTTTACTGGAAACTGGGACTTTGGACTCGTGCATATTGTATGATTACCGCAGACGGCGCTCCGATTAAGAGACTAAAAATAGATATCCAGAAGCAAGAAAACCCAACGAAATAACAGCTCTTCGAGCTATTTATTCTCCATCTCCCCCTAATGCTAAAAGCGCGTTTTACTCACAATGAGCATTCAGGAGGGAGAATTCCGCAGGTTTTGTTAAACGACGCAATTCACCTATTTATGGAAGACCCGCGATAACCATCGCGGGCCTTGTTACCGAGTTAGTGCCAGTTAGCTGCCAGCACAGGTTGCAGCCGCTGTTGCTCGACATCGCCGAGCATTGCGGTCGCAGGCGCTGGCGGCGCGAATGCAGCCATAGCCTGGACAAGGTGTTCGACATCACTGTCCATCAACCGATGACCATCACCGGCCATGATGTTACTTGGTCGTTCGGGGTGACTGGAATACCAATTATGCAGCGTTACCTCCTGCTTGCTGCCAATGACTGAAATTTGCAGATCCTGCCCTTCATGCTGGAACCACAGACGCTCAGGGCTGATATCCTTTCCGAACACCAACCGCCCCATATTACCGCTAAATTCCAAATCATTGTCCCCATGCCCGACTTCCACCGTCGACATAGTGCCACTGGTCACAATATTGTTATTACCATCCCCGACTTTCACTTTCGACATAATACCGCTGGTCACGATATGATTATCACCATTCCCTACTTCTACCGTCGACATCTCACCGCTGGTCACGATATGGTTATGACCATCCCCTACTTTTACTTTCGTGAAGGTTCCCGACGCTTTAATGGTGTTGTTGCCATGTCCGACTGTTAGTCTGTCGACATTACCGACAATAACGTTGTTACCATTACCTAACGTGATATCGGCAGAACGGCCCATCACATTCACCTTATTGTCACCGTTGCCGGCAACCACATTGCCACCCATAGCTTCCACATTGATAGTCTTGCTCTCGTCCCCCAAAGTAACCTTGGCAAAGGGAATTTCGACCGTAATGGAATTAGGATCAGTAGTCACTGGTGTAGGTTCCACCGCTGGCTCAATTTTCGGAACGCTGGGCATTAGGTGTAGTTCAAAAGGAGGGATACTGATCGCTTCCCGCTCAGGGGTAACAGTCAGTTCAAACTTAGACATATCAATCGGTTCAACTTTAGGAAAAGTGAACGGTTCAAACTTAATCGGTTCCCACTCAATAGGAGGAATAGTCACCGGTTCCCACTTAGGAATAGTGATCGGTGTTAATGCGTCAGGGAAAGTCACCGTCGGTTTATCAGGAGATTGCGTCACCACTGGCCCAACCGTTGGCACCAAATCCGGCGAAGGCTCCGCAAAGAGGAAGTCGGCAGCATCAACCTGCGAAATATCCAAGGTATCGAGATACAGCAGCTTCACGTTTGAATCAGTACCGCTGGCCCCATTAAAGATAACTTCAACGCCATGAATTTGTGACAGGCCGTTGATCGTGCCACGATTACTCTTAGTGATGGTTAGTTGGCTGAAATCAGTGATTCCGGTTTGACGCAAATCAATTTTATCAATGCCATGACGGAATCCACGTAATGCATTCTTGTAGTCCTTGACGCCCGGTTGGGCTGCCACCACAAAAACGTCTGACACCGCACTGTCATGACTATAGATAGTCCCATTCAAGCTAAATTTCATCTGACCCTGAGCATCGCTAGTAAGCATGACGCCCTTGCCGCCGCCCTTAAGGATCACGGTTCCCAAGCCTTCTTGTGGCTGGAGTGTTGAAGCGTCACTACTCGTGTAAGCCACCGGGGCGATAAAGGTGTCTTGGAACTCGAAGTTCGTCGCACCGATCCCGGCGAGTGTCTGATTTTTCAGAACAATGCTCTGCCCCTTACCCAGATCGACCTTAACATCCGCCCCCTGCTGCGTCAGCAACAGATCGGCAAATTTTTTGCCACCAAATCCTACCAGATCGATAATTTCGCCACGAGCAGCCTCGAAGTTGCTGATAATATCGCTGCCCGCCTCACGACGGTGGACCACAAAGAAGTCCTTACCCGCGCCTCCTGCCAGTGTGTTGTTTCCACGCCCGCCATCAAGCAATGCATCGGCATTACCAGCGACCAGCGTATCGTTGCCATCTCCGGTGATAATGTTCTGAATGCCCGACGGATTCTTTATCGTCAACGCTGCGCCGCCAATACTGGCAACACCGGTCAGCAAGTTAACTGAGGTATCCCGTGAAACAGCCGCCGCATTGAGGGTATTACGCCCTCCCGCCACGCCATTGACCGCATCATCCAGCACCGCGCGGTTGGCCTGCTTGACCACCGACTGGATATATTCGTCGGTGTAAAAGTAAGTGTCATCCGGGGTGTTCTTGCTGCCGTACAAACGTAGCGACCAGGCATTTAATGTGACCGGCAGGCCGGAATTCGCATCGGTCACTTGGAGGGTCCAGTTGCCAGCCGAGCGTTCGCCAAAATCATGGGTCGACATAAAGCTGTACTTGAACGTCCCCGATTGACTACTACCCAGATCGGTCGCACTCGCGCCCGGCATGCCGTCTGGAACCTTACCCTGACGATTGAGCAATATGCTCTGAGTGCCATCAGGAGAGATCAGTTTGAGCGTCAGATCGCCAAGACGGCCTACTTGGGCGTCAAAATCGATCTCGACATGCTCGACATTCAGACCGGCATTCATGGCGATGGACGACGTTAGCGTCTCACCCGCGGCCAAGGTTTTCCCCAGAGGGCCGCTGGATGCGCTATAGACGTACTCGTTAGCAGCGGTGCTTTGAGTCATCCAAGACTCGGCCAAACGAACAGCCGCTCGCGCATCGACTTGACCAAAACCATAATCGTTGCTGGTATGCATACCGCCGCCATTCCAGCTATGGCTGTTATTATCGTTCCATTTGGTAGATGGATCATTGATCTTGCGAGCGGATAGAGCAAGGATCTGCTGCACATCCCGATAACCTAAGTTCGGGTTGGCCTCAAGCATCAGCGCAACAACACCGGAAATTATCGGAGCGGCAAAGCTGGTGCCTTGCATGCTGGTGTAGTCATTGCCGAAAGTTGAGCCACGTTCAGTTTTCAGCATATGGCTGGTAGACACGACATTGCTGCCCGGCGCCGAAACCAGCAGGCTGGCTCCCGGATTGGAGAACGGTGAAGAGCCAATCTGCAAAGTCGACAAATCGCCCTGTGCGTTGATCGCACCGACTTCCACCGAAAAACGGTTGTTATTGGTCAGCGACCCTTGGGCATTGCCGCCTTCTGCACGATTATTGCCGCCCGCCGCTACGATAACGGTACCCAATCCGCCACGACCATTAGCCGCCGCGTACTGCGCATTCATACTCAGCGACGCGGCGGTATTTATAGAGCCGTCCTGAAAGCTGCTGAGTGCGAAATCGTTGGTAAATCCCCAGCTATTGTTGGCAACGTCAAAACTGACCATATGCCCCAGTCCCGCAAGATCGGCACCGTCATTGGCCAGATAATAGCCGCCCAACGTAGCATCATGGGCAACCCCGACGCCACCTGCATTATTTTTCGCCGCGACCATCACACCCGCCACCATTGTCGCGTGGTTGGAGACCACGTCCGGCAAGGCGCCATTGGTTTGTTGAGTCTGCAACCAAGCTTTGTCGACATTCGCCGCAAGGTCGGGGTGATTGATATCAAATATTTCAGGCGCGGTGGCAAACTTACCTCCCGGCTCGAACTGACCAATGCGTACTCCCTTGCCGGTGTAGTCCTTCCAGACCGGCAGAATATTGGCATCGCTCAGATACCACTGCTGAGCAGCCAATGGATCGAGAGGAACTTCCGGGGTCAGTAACGTGACAGGAGCACGCATCGGCGCAGTCTCCCCGCTGTTCAGGTCTACTACCGATGCCGAAGGATTACCGGCCGCATCGGTGACACCGTATTTGAAGCTAATCAAGCCAGTGTAATTCGGGTCTGGGGTAAACAAGACATCGCCCTGGGCTGTGAGTTTGACCATACCGCCTATCGCATCCCCAACATTGGCAATGCGCAAGGCTCCCTGACTGTTAAGGTGTTGATCGTTGGCCAGTAGGCTCTCTGCGGAAATCAGATGAGGCTGAGTACGATCAAAAACCTTGCCGTCCTTGTCGTGGGTGAGGACATCCTCGACAGGCATAGCATCAGGTATTTGTAAATCAACAGCTGAAATATCTGAAAAATTGAGTTTCTGGATATTTTTCAGCGTTACCGTGCCGTCACGTCCGGCGACCTTGTCGGCCACGATATATCCGCTATCGGTACGGGTGATCTGATAATCGCCGTGGTTACCGTGTAGGCTGACGATGTTGACCCCGCCGTCACCATCAATAGTTGCATTGCCGTGACCCACTTCGATTACGTCGTCACCCAAACCGCCGAAAATTTTATCGGCGCCGCCGCCAGCGTGAATAATGCTGCCGCCTTCGGAAGCATAGATTGTGTCGCCCTGAGGACCGGCATAGATAACCGACTTGCCACTGCCGCCAATGATGGTGTTATGTCCGCTGCCGCCGACCAGGACATCGTTACCCATTCCACCGACCAAAACTGAATCGCCGGAACCTCCCTTGATAAAGACACCGTTGGCTCCTCCGCTTTTAATGACATCACTGCCGCTCCCGCCTTGAGCCATAGTTAAACCGGCCTCGGCCATGTTCAGTTCTATGCCTTTGTTACCAACAATGATCGCTGTATCATTTCCCCCATTGCCGTGAATGTTTTTCGTATCGTCAGAAGCGCTGATGACAAAAACGTCATCGCCGGCACCGCCAACATAGGTATTGCTTCCCGCGCCCCCGACCAGCCAACTGCCGGTTTTTGCCGCAATCAACGTATCATTGCCGCTACCACCATATAGATTGCTTACTCCCAATTGCTCAGCATTTAGGGTTTCATCTGTGTTACTCTGACTGGCATAAGCCGTGGTAGTGATACCTTTGGTGGTGGAAGTCACTTTCGTGCCAGCACCCTGAGTACTCAGGGTGTTGCTAACAGTATCACCAAGAAAATCGACGGCCAGCATTTCCTGAGTTTTACCATTGATAGTAAACGATCCACTGGCAACGACCTTATTCCCATCACGCACTTCTGCTTTGTCCAAAGCCCGGACGTTTATCTGGGTAATACCCAATTCCGCCAGTGTCTTGAGTTCGCCCGCATCGACTTTTGCATCGTGGGTGCTGTCGACCCAAACCCGCAACTGGCTCCAGATAGGATCACGTTCATCAATCACTCCATCCTTGTTGGCATCTTCACTGGCTAAGGCACCAAAACCATCCTTGAATTTTTTTTCGCCAGCGGCTCCGTTTATTCCGGCCTTACCACTGTAATACTCGGAGAACATCTGACTGGCATTTTTTATCTGACCGCTACCATCGTCGATCACCAGTATTCCGGTATTGCTATCTGCCCAACCGCTACGCTTGAACGTTCCACTGTTGTCCATATCGAACAGTACGCCATCACGGATGTCGGTCATGTGCACACCATTGCCACTCAAATCTAATAACAACGGGTCAACATAGGTGTTGAACGTCGTCATCGCCGATAAACCGTTCAACGTCACGGCGTTGCGCAGGCCAAAGTCCAGCTTGCTAGTGTCCCCGGGTTGGTAGAAAGGCTTGTAGAACTCCGACAGATAGGTGTTAGGTCGGACATTGGGGTCGAGCTGCATTTCACCGGGACGAATACCACCGGTGGCAAGGCTTGCCATTTGGGTTGAGGTGAAGTCTGTTTTATTGAGGATATCTCCAAGAGCAGATATTTTATGTGTCGCGGCATTTTGTATAAACCCGTTGGCAACATCCTGCTGAGCTTTGTTTTCGCCCTGAATATGTTTCTGCGGCTGTGGAGAAGAATTGATATCAATATTAATCAAGTTTGTCGATGGTGGGGAAACGCGCTTATTCTCATCTGGGGTCAACCATAAAGTTTTAATAACATCTCTTGCCTCATGATACTCATAATACTTACCATCACGAACCAGATTGTTACGAATAATTTCAGCTCCATTATATTTTAACATATTACTCAAAGGAATAATGTTATTTACGGGAAACTGATTTCCTTGCATACCATGCGTATTATATCCAATGGATGTTAATGAGAAAAACACGAAATCTACACAACTGTTGCTGTTCACACTGTATTCTTTATCCCTAAATCCACCTATTTTCTTTGGATTTTCCGAAAATTTGACTAACTTGTTATACTGAGCTTCAGTCAAGGCTACGGTAACTTCATAAGAGATCTGTTGGTAGGCAGCATTATCATTATTTGTTACTCGCCCTTCGCCCCACGGTTCATCATACCTTGACTCGAAACCGTAACTTATTTCATTTCCGCTCCCGTCATTCAAAACATACCACATATGACCGCCGGATGAAGAATGTACGTCTCCCGTTTTATGTTCGTTCTTATCTTCCTGATAAACATACTTCGCCCCCATCGGAGCAACTTTATAGGTCACAGTATATTTCTTTTCCATACTTATTATTTCCTCTACTTGTTATTTCTCTTTGTTTTTTTCTGAATAAATTAAATCTTTGGATTAAAATAGGCGAATTCAACAAAACTCTCGATGTCATTAAAGGCAGGGATATCCTCCAGTGTGGTAATTACCGCGGAGTAACGTCCGGGGGGTAACTCCAGTATTTTAATGTTTCGCACAGCCATATTTATTCTTCTCCCTTCGTAATCGAAAGACTGTCCCCAACCACGTCCTCCTGCATTTATTTTTTTGTCAAAAAAAATCTTGCTATCTTTAACCAGACGAAGCGAAACAGGGGTTATTACCCCATCCTTATCAACATTCCCGAACAATTCAAGCCGCCTTTTCATTTCTTCATAGTCATCCCCTTTATCAAACAGCAGGGCAAACTGATAATTTCCAGCCTTGCTGATTTCAAAATCAATTTTGACTAACTGACCAGACTTCGACACGTCAATCGGTTTGTATATATCAATGTGCTTAGAGCATGCCATTAATAAAGTGCAACTCATAAAAATAATAATGTTTTGCCAGTTTTTAAACCTTTCATGTACCCGTAATATTTTCATTTCGTCACTCCAAATAAAGTAATTCTCGTTAAATTTTCGGATTGTAATAAGTGAACTCGACAAAACTTTCAATTCCATTAAAAACAGGGACATCCTCCAGGGTGGTAATTACCGCAGAGTAACGTCCGGGGGGTAACGAAAATGTTTTAATTTCTCGCACAACCGTATTTACCCTTCTCTCTTCGTAATAGAAAGCGTGCCCCCAAGCATATCCCCCTGCGTTTATTTTCTTGTCAAAGAAAACCTGGCCGTTTCTAACCAAATGAAGCGAAACGGGAGTTGTCACCCCGTCATCATCAATACTCCCAAATAACTCATCTCGCCTGTTCATTTCATCATGACCATGCCCTCTAGCAAACAGCAGGGAAAACTGATAATCTCCTTTCTTTCTGATTTCAAAATCAATTTTGACTGACTGACCAGACTTCGACACGTCAATCGGTCTGTATATATTGATGGACTCAGAACATGCCACTAACCAGGCACAACTTAAAAAAATCATAATATTGCGCCAGTTTTTTAACCTTTCATGTACCCGTAATACTTTCATCACGTCACTCCAAATTTTAATATTTTCTCTATTTATATCGATACCATTTTAAACCTTCTTAAATCTTCGGATCGTAATGGTTGAATTCAACAAAACTCTCAATACCATTAAAAACAGGGATATCCTCCAGTGTGGTAATTACCGCGGAGTAACGTCCGGGGGGTAACTCCAGTATTTTAATGTTTCGCACAGCCATATTTATTCTTCTCCCTTCGTAATCGAAAGACTGTCCCCAACCACGTCCTCCTGCATTTATTTTTTTGTCAAAAAAAATCTTGCTATCTTTAACCAGACGAAGCGAAACAGGGGTTATTACCCCGTCCTTATCAACATTCCCGAACAATTCAAGCCGCCTTTTCATTTCTTCATAGTCATCCCCTTTATCAAACAGCAGGGCAAACTGATAATTTCCAGCCTTGCTGATTTCAAAATCAATTTTAACTGATTGACCAGACTTCGATACGTCAATCGGTCTGTATATATCAATGTGCTTAGAGCAGGCCATTAATAATGTACAGCTCATAAAAATAATAATATTTAGCCAATTTTTAAATCTTTCATATACCTGTAATATTTTCATTTCATCACTCCAAATTTTAATATTTTCTTTGTTTATACTGATACCATTTTAAATCTTATTAAATCTTCGGATTGTAATAAGTGAACTCGACAAAACTCTCAATCCCATGAAAAGCAGGCACATCCTCCAAGGTGGTAATTACCGCAGAGTAACTCCCCGGGGGTAACTCAAGTATTTTAATATTGCGCACTGCCGTATTTATACTTCTTGCTTTATCATAGACGGTACTCCCCCAACCGGTTCCCACGGCGTTTATTTTCCCGTCAAAAAAAATCTCGCCGTTTTTAACCAAGCGAAGCGAAACGGGAATAGCAGCCCCATCATGATTAAGATCCCCGAATAACTTAAATCGTCTTTCCATTTCACCATGACCACGCCCAGTAGCAAACAACAGGGCAAACTGATAATCTCCAATCTTGCTGATTTCAAAATCAATCTTGACTGATTGGTCAGATTGCGTCACATCAATCGGCCTGTATATATCAATGGGCTCAGAGCAGGCCGCCAACCAAGCACAACTTAAAAAAATAATCATCTTGTACCATTTTTTGAACATTTCATAAACCTGTAAAACTTTCATTATGTCATTCCAAATTTTGATATTTTATTTACTTATGCTTGTCGTACTTCAATATGTATTTATTACCTCTCCATAGTATGGGGGAGATAATAAGTTGCTTTCATCTTGCGAACCTCAACTTAAAATTTGTAAAGTATACGCTGATACTATTTTAAATACTCGGAAAATACGTGAGCTGAACAAAACTCTCAATGCCATGAAAAGCAGGGGCATCTTCCAAGGTGGTAATTACCGCAGAGTAACTTCCAGGAGGTAATTTAAATATTTCAATATTACGCCCCGCCGTATTTATTTTTTTCTTTTTATAATGAATGGCGTGCTCCCAGCCGGTCCCCAGCGTGTTTATTTCTCCATCAAAAAGAACCTGACCGTCTTTAACCAAACGAAGCGAAACTGGAATAATAATCCCATCGTTACCAAGATCTCCGAACAACTTAAATCGCCTTTCCATTTCATCATGATCATCCCCAGTAGCAAACAGCAGGGCAAACTGATAGTCTCTTTCGTTTATAATTTCAAAATCAATCTTGACGGATTGGCCAAGCTTCGTTATATCTATCGGTTTGTATATATCAATGTATATATAGCTGGCCAATAACCAAGCGCCACTTAAAAAAATAATAATATTGCGCCAGTTTTTGAACCTTTCATATATACGTAATACTTTAATTTCATCACTCCAAAATTTGATATTTCCTTTGTTTATACTGATACCATTTTAAATCTTCGGATCGTAATAGGTGAATCCAACAAAACTCTCGATTCCACTAAAAGCGGGAACATCCCCCAGGGTGGTAATAACCGCAGAGTAACGCCCGGGGGGTAACAAAAATGTTTTAATTTCTCGCACCGCCGTATTTACATATTTCTCTTCGTAATAGAAGGCTTGTCCCCCATCGTATCCCCTAGCATTTATTTTCTTGTCAAAAAAAATCTCTCCATCTTTAACGATATGGAGTGAAACAGGGATTATTACTCCATCTTTATCAGTTCTCCCAAACAACTTAAACCTCCTTTCCATTTCATCATAACCCTCCCCAGTTTCAAACAGCAGGACAAACTGATAATTACCTTCCTTGCTGATTTCAAAATCAATTTTTACTGATTGACCAGACTTCGATACATCAATCGGTCTGTATATATCAATGTACTTAGAGCATGCCATTAATAAGGTGCAGCTCATAAAAATAATAATATTTCGCCAATTTTTGAATCTTTCATGTACCCGTAATATTTTCATCACGTCACTCCAAACAAAGTAAAACTGTGAAAAACCATCTTTGACCATTAACAATAAGTTATCTCAAACGCGGAAAACGGTGAGTATAGCGAGCCGGGTTCACAGAGCTGCCCCCACGAGCCGCCGTTCTCTTATCGTTCTCTCAGGCTTTCATCCAGATGCTGCTGCAACGGGCTTAGGAAGTAATCGATCACTCGACGTTGATCGGTTTTTATTTCTGCCGTGATCGACATGCCCGGAGACAGCGCGACTCGCTGACCATTGACCAGCACGTGATCAGACTTCAAGCGAATACGGCTGCTATAGATAAGCCCACGTTTTTCATCCTCGATAGCGTCGTTCGATACGTTGAGCACTTCACCGTCAACGGTACCGTACTTGGTGAAAGTGAAAGTTTCCACCTTGACAGTGACTGGTTGGCCAACGTGAACGAAACCCACATCCTTGTTTTCCAGCATGGCTTCCACTTCTACCGGTTGGTCTGCGGGAACAATAACCATCAGCGGCTGTGCCGGTGTTACCACACCACCGACGGTATGGATAGCAAGTTGTTGAACTGTGCCAACCACCGGGGCTTTGAGGCTGGTCAGGGTTTCATGGTAATGGGCCTTCGCCAGCTCCTGAACCAAGGTTGCTGCTTTTTTGTTGGCTTCCTGTTGCAGGTCGAGCATAGCGCGGCGATTTTGCGCAACAACAGCCTCACGCCGACGTCGCGCTTCGTCCCGGGCGGCGGTGTGCTGCAAGACACTGGCCTGCTGTACGCTTAACTGGCGTTGCAGATCCAGCCGAGTCTGCTCTTTTTCCAGATATTCATGCCGCGACACATACTGTTTTGTTAATAACCGTTGGTAATCCTCGGCCAATCGCGTAGCAATCGGTAACGTTTTTTGCAGGCTAGCCACCTGAGACTGGGCAGACTGGATTTCGGCACTGCGTTGGAGGATTTCTGCGTCCACCAACTCTAGATTGCTGCGGTATTCCTGGTATTGTCCTTGAAGCCAGCGCTGAGCACTGAGCACCTGCTCAGGGTTGGCGTTGGCAATCGTCCCTACCAGCGACGCCGGCGACTGTTGCTGATTGATAGCATCAAGCATAGCGGCACTCCGCGCACTGTCGATACGAGCAGCCAGCAGCTCGCTCTGAATCCGGCTGACGTCGGCATTCGCCGCCGTCGGGTCGAGTTCGACCAACAATTCGCCGACTTTCACCGTCTGACCATCATTGACGTGGATCGCTCTGACCACCGCCGTTTCGCTAGATTGAATCAACTTGGTCTTGCCATTGGGAACAACCTTTCCCGGAGCGATAGCCACTACCTCGATTTTGCCGATGTAGGCCCAGAGCAACGCCAATACAGCGAAACCCATAATGCCCCAGGTGAAAATCCTCGGTGCTGGGTGAACAGGTGTTTCCTGCAACTCCAAAGCCGTCGGTAAAAACTGTAATTCATGAGCAAGTCGCGGCGACACGTCCATGCTTTTACGTTGGCGCCAAGACTGACGCCACGCGTGACGATAACGCTGCAATAAGGGAAGGGTGGCGCTCATTCGAAGTTATTTTCCTTGAATCGGAGTATGTTTATCTTGGTCACATCTACCTCTGACTGTGTTATTAACCATTGCTTGTGTTATTAACCATTGATTACGTTATTAGCCGCTTTCATCGTACGTTCGGGAAATGGAAGCCTTTCAGCCCTGCTGCATTCGATACAGCCGTGCATAGTGGCCGTCCTGACGCGCCAGTAACTCGGCGTGGTCTCCCTGTTCAACGATCTGCCCGCGATCCATCACGAGGATACGATGCGCGTCGCGTACAGCGGACAACCGATGAGCGATAATGATGACCGTACGCCCCTTGCAAATGCTTTGCATGTTCTGCTGGACAACCCGTTCAGACTCGTAGTCCAGCGCACTGGTCGCCTCGTCAAAAATCAAAATGCGAGGATTGCCGATCAAGGCTCGGGCAATGGCTACCCGTTGCCGTTGACCACCCGAAAGTGACGCTCCGTGCTCACCCACAATGGTGTCGTAACCTTCGGGCAGTTCAAGGATGAATTCATGGGCTCCAGCCATACGGGCGGCATGCATGACCACTTCGAGCGGCGCCCCCGGATCGCTCAAGGCAATGTTTTCACGAATGCTGCGGTTGAATAGCATATTGTCCTGCAACACCACACCAATCTGCCGACGCAGCGAGGACACATCAGCCAATGCCAAGTCCATGCCATCGACCATGACCCGTCCACGCTCAGGAACATAGAGCCGCTGCAACAAGCGGGTCAGGGTGCTTTTACCGGAACCGGAGCGACCCACCACACCAATGATTTCTCCCGCGCCAATGACCAAGTTGACTCCGCGCAGCACCTCAGAACCATCAGCCCGATAACGAAAATGTACCTGTTCGAACGCTACCTGCCCCTTGAGCGGCGGTACTGTACTACGTGTAGCCTGAGACAATTCAGTACGGGAATTAAGGATGTCTCCCAGACGCTGCACTGAGACCCCGGTCTGCTGGAAGCTGGTCCACAGTTGCGCCAGACGCATGATAGGGCCGCTGACACGGCCAGCCAGCATATTGAATGCGATCAGTTCCCCCACTGACAGCTGCCCGTCTATCACGAGGCGGGCGCCGAGCCAGAGTGTGGCGACCGTCACTAACTTGCCAATAAGCGAGACGCTTTCATTGGCGATAGTGGATAAGGTCTGTGTTTTGAAACCTGCGGCAACATAAGCCGCCAGTTGGTTGTCCCACTTGCGGATGGCCTGCGGTTCAACCGCCATTGACTTTAGGGTATCGATGCCATTTACCGTTTCGACAAGGAATGCCTGATTCTCGGCGTTACGTGTAAAGCTATCCTGTAATCGCTTACGCAAGAGAGGTGTAACCAACCCCGAGACGAGTGCATAGAGCGGCAATGATAACACCACAACGAGAGTCAGCCAGCCGCTGTAATAGAACATCACAAGGATGAACACCAGAGAAAAAAGCACGTCGAGCATCAGGGTAATGGCGTTGCCGGTAAGGAAGCTGCGGATGTTTTCCAGTTCGCGTACACGAGCCACAGAATCACCGACTCTCCTGGCTTGGAAGTAAGCCAGCGGCAGATTAATCAAGTGCCGAAAAAGACTCGATCCCAACTGCACATCAATACGGCTGGTCGTATGAGCAAACACGTAGCTACGCAAACCGCTCAAGGCCGACTCGAACAGCATGATGCCCAGCAATCCCGCCGCGACAACATCCAGTGTGGTTAGGCCGTGATGCACCAGTACTTTGTCCATAACCACCTGAAAGAACAACGGCGTCACCAAGGCAAACAGCTGCAAGGCAAAAGACCCTAGCAAAACTTCCCCCAACAACTTGCGATATTTGACGATAGCCGGGATAAACCAAGTGAAGTCAAAGCGAGAAGTCTCTCCGGACAGACTGTTACTGGAACGCACAAGCACCAGTTGCCCTGTCCAACGCTGCTCAAGCTGCTCGAAGCTGATAACTTCGGGACGCGCCGAACGTGGGTCCTGAATCAGAGCCTGTTCTTTGTCCAGTTTAGCCAAAATAAAAAACTGCCCATCTCGGTCAATGGCAATGGCGGGCAAGGGAGTATGTTCAAGTCTGGCAAGTGTTGTGTGTACAGCCTTGGCTTTCAGCCCTGAATGACGAGCAGCCAGCAGCAGCTCCTTCAGGGTAAGACCTTGGTTGGAAGTGGAAAATTCGTGTGAAAGTTGTTCAGTCGATATAGCAATGTTGTGAAACCTAGCCAACATAGCCAGGCAAATCAGGCCGGTGTCCAGCTCCGGGGAAGAATGGGGTGGCTCAGTACTTATTTCATTATCTTGCATCAGACAACTTAATCCTTAAATCAAAAATCTGGATATTCATCTCACCCCTAGCAAGCTATCCAGACATATCCGCAATCCGTTTAGTAAACAAATTACAATTCATATAATTAGGCGTTTATATCATCAAATAATAATAAATTTCATTTAATATATTCACAAACTGTGACATTAACCACACAATAATATTAAAATTTATTAAATTTATAATTTTTTTGTTTACATTGATAACAAAATACAAACATCAACAATTTGATTCAGTCATTGCAACGATTTTTGAATCGGTGAAATTAAGATATCGATCAGTTATCGCCATCACAATGAAACTAATCGGTATTACCGACTGAACATTACGAGCAATAATCACTCAACTCAAAAAACGAATAAAGGATATTTTAGTTAGAAATTAGCCAAAATTTGGCATATAGGCAGGTTTAAGATACATTTGTCTTGCATAGGTCAATATAATCTATAGATCACTGCGCGAGGGTTTTGCAATCACCCAATCGAGAACTTTTTACAAAAATAAAAGGCATATTTACCGAAGTTAGTACGGCAAATCAGAAAATTCATTAAAATAATTAATGATATACTTGTCAGGCTTAAAAAGCCCAATCCAACAGCTGCGCAAATAGCGATCAAAAAACGTCAGGGAAGATATGACCGCATCATTAATATATAAATTTTTTTGCACAAATTAGTCTATCTGGGCAAGCGCTAATCCACCTGTAAGCTAAGCCGCTCTGCTAATCCACTTCGCCTTTGAGTTGGCGTCTGGATTGCCTGACGCAATACCGCTTCATGTGCATAAAGAGTTAGTTTTTCTCTGGCACGGGTTATCGCTGTATAAACCAGTTCACGGCTGACAACCGGCACAAACTGCGTTGGCAATACTAAAGCTGTATGGTCAAATTCTGAGCCCTGCGATTTATGTACGGTCATCACATACGCAGTTTCATGTTGTGGTAAACGACTTGGCTGGATTCCTTTAATCTGTCCATCAGGCAGCTGAAAATAAGCGCGCAGTTCATGATTTTCGTCTCTGAGCATAATACCGATATCACCATTAAACAGGCCCAATGTGCTGTCATTACGCGATATCATGATGGGGCGGCCTGCATAACCACGGCTGAAAGTCCCGACTGGGCGACGAATAAGCCCCTGACGATGCAATAGCTGTTCTATACGCTCGTTAAGCCCAGCGACACCAAATGGCCCTTCTCTAAGCGCACACAACAAACGATAGCGGTTAAATTCATCTAAAATCTCTTTGACAGGTGCCTGCTTTGCCACCAGACACAAGTAAGCGTGATAACCCGATACCGTTTCTGTCAGCAACCGCTGATAATCTTCATCGTCGGACAATGGGTAAAAACAGATATCCTTCAACAGTTGCTGCAAAATAGAGAGAGCTTGCCGACTCTTTCCCTGATTAACAGCCGCAGCCAACTGACCAATTCCAGAATCTACATTAAAGCGGTAACTTTTGCGTAAAAGACATAAATGTTCACGAACCTCTGGAATATTTTGCTGATCACCCGCAACTAACCGACATCCTGTCAATCTGCTTAGTTGTTGTGCCCTCGTTATGCTGTATCCCAGTTCAGCAAAACGGCAAATATCACCCAACACCGCGCCTGCTTCCACTGATGCCAATTGATCTCGGTCACCCAGCAGAACAATTTTCGCTTTCGGTGGCAATGCATCAATCAACCTAGCCATCATGGGTAAATCCACCATTGAAGCTTCATCCACCACCAGCACATCCAGATTCAATGGGTTATCCCGGTCATAGCGCAATCGCTGGCTATCAGGTTGAGCTCCCAACAACCGATGAATCGTCTGCGCCTGATCTGGCATATATGCAAACTGTTTCTCCGTCAGAGGCAATTTTCTGACCGCACTATTAAGAGATTCGGTCAATCTGGCAGCTGCCTTTCCAGTCGGCGCTGCCAGTTGGATAACCTGCTTTTTATCAGGATTAAGTTTGATTAAGGCAGCCAATAACTTAGCAACTGTCGTTGTTTTTCCGGTTCCCGGTCCGCCAGAAATAACCGAAATTCTGCTAGTCACCGCGACAGCCGCAGCCACCTTTTGCCAATCCACCGTTTCCTCAGGCAATATGAATAATTCATCTAAAACAGTTCTCAGTTGCTGTTCCTGAATATTATCGGTTGGTTGGTTGCCGGAAAAGAAAGCCGCCACCTGACATTCACTTTGCCACATTCTCTGCAAATAAAGCCGGTCATGGGAAAGCACCACAGGCGTTGGTTGAAATCCATCACTAACAGCAGCACAATTTTCCAGTGCTATCAGCAAACTCTGCTCATCAGGTTTTCCCGCAGCTCGCCATAATTGCTCTGCAAATTCACGATGTCGCCCATCAAAAAAATATTCTGGCGTTATCCGATTAACCGGCAGGCAAACATGCCCGGTACCAGTTTCGGCGCTCAACAACGCCATCACCAACAACAAAACAGGATCTTTATCCTCAATCAATGCATGAGCAAACTGTAAGTCCAATGAACGCAAAAGTCTGAGGTTTACTGCCTGTTGTAATAACGAAATCATCAATTTTTCTCTTTTTCAGACTGTTCATTACCACTGAAAAGCAGATCCAAAGCATCAACAAATTCAGCCGATAGCCGACAATTGAAAATACCATTCCCCGGCTGTTGCTTATCTATCCCCCTCAGAAACAGATAAATCACACCGCCGAAATGTTGTTGGTAGTCATAACTAGCCAACCTGTGACGCAAGTAACGATGTAATGCTAGTGTATAAAGTTGATATTGCAGGTCATAGCGATGCTCAATCATGGCTATTTCCATTGCCTGGCGGGTATAAGATTGACTCTCCTCCCCCAACCAGTTTGATTTGTAATCCAGCACGTAGAATTTGCCTTGCCAACAGAAAACTAAATCAATAAACCCTTTCAGCATCCCTTTCACCTGTTGAAATTCCAGTGGGGGGCAACGAGCAGAAATCGGATCATAACGACGCATCAGTGTATCCAATGTCTGAGAGCGCAAAAGTTGCTCAACCGGCAGATAAAACTGCATTTCATCCTGTTGATGATGCAGCGGAATTTTTGCAAGCTGCATTCCTTCATCATTCAATGGAATGGTAAAAATGTCGGTCATCCATTGCTGTAATGTCGCATTCCAGCGTTCATCAAATCCGGCTGATTGCAGTTGTTCTGCCAACCATTTTTCATCAGGTCGTTGGCTGAAACTAATTTCTTCTAAAATAGCGTGTAAAAAAGTCCCCGCAGAGGCTCCCCGAGGGAATGTATGTGGCGTCATTTCAGGTTGTTCTGCTAACTGCTTTTCACCACTAGCATCAACATCAAGCTTTGGCGCAATAGACTGGACAATCACGTCAATAAATTCTTCTCCAGCAAAATAAGCAGAAGCATTACCACGATGAACCACAGAGTTTCGTAAACCAGAATAACTGGTAATACGCCACTCATCCTGAACTCTGCGTTTAAATTGCCGGGCCGACAGGACTAAATCATTTTTACTTGGCGACTGCCAAGGATGATCGTCAGTATCATTGATTAACGATACAACGATGCCATCCCCACTTAATTCTTTAAGCGATGTTGCCAGAAAATCAGCATCCCCTTTTACTCCCTTTTGCAACAGGTAGCCTAGAGCACACTGATGCAGATCAGTATCGCCGATCTTTTTCTTATTGCCTTTTATCAGCGGAGCCACGCCGACACTGCAATGGTAAACAGAACGCGTCAATGCGACATAGAGTAAACGTAAATCCTCTGCCAATCGCTCTTGTTCCGCCAGCTCAATCGTCTCGTCGTCAGGAAAGATATCGAGGCAAGCATTAAAGCTTGTACGATCATGATATATCGCCCGCTTCTGCTCCCTGAAATTACAGACAAATGGCAGCCATACTAGCGGATATTCCAGACCTTTAGATTTATGGATAGTACAAATTTGTACCAAATGACGATCGCTTTCCAGCCGCATCTGCTGATTTTCAGATTGTGGATCAGGATGAGAGATTTGCTGAGCCAACCAGCGGGTGACTACATGTTCACTATCAAGTTGTAAAGATATCTCCTGCAACAACTCACCAATATGCATCACATCTGTCAAACGCCGTTCACCGTCATAACTGGCAAGCAGGTTCTCAGCAATATGATGGTTGGCGATTACCGCTCGTAACATAGGTAACACGCCACGGCGTTGCCACAGACGAAAGTAGCCATCAAACTCATCAACTAACTGGTCCCACACCTTCTCATCATGATTTAGTTTGTCTATCTGTCGAGCGGTCAAACCAAACAAACCACTGGCAAGCGCACTTCTCAAAACCCGCTCTTTCTCTGGTGATAACACCGCTTGTAATAACCAGAGAATATCCTTGGCTTCCGCGGTAGCAAATACACTTTCTCGGTTAGAAAGAAATACAGAAGGAATAGATAACAGGTTAAGTGCATTACGGATCAGTGTAGCTTCCTTTCTGCTACGCACCAAAACCGTAATATCAGCAGCCGTCACAGGTCGAGAACCTTCACTTTTATGTAATAAAGCCCGCCCTTCACTACCTGCCTGCAACCAATCACGAATTTGCGCAGCACAGAGCCGTGACATCGTTTGCTCATAATCTCCAGTAGAAACACCTTCTCCTGGTTGTAACCAGAAATTTAATGCAGCCTGTCCTTCGCCGTCATAACGAAAAGAAAGTGCTCGATTTTTCTCTGCCGCGGAAACCTCAATAAAAGGGATCTGCTCAAACAAAAATGGGTTTTCCGAACGCATAAATAGCTTATTTACTGCCTGTACCATTGAATAGGCTGAGCGCCAGTTTGTTTCCAGAGTATAGTGAGCACTTACCTGAGAACGGGCACGAATATAAGTGAAAATATCTGCGCCACGAAATGCATAAATAGCTTGTTTAGGATCGCCGATAAACAGCAACCCATTTTCAGACTGACTGCCATAGATGGTATGAAAAATCCGGTATTGCTGTGGGTCGGTATCCTGAAATTCGTCGATCAACGCAACCGGATAGCGTCGGCGAATTGTCTCAGCAAGCAAATCACTGCCAGGGCCTCTCAGAGCATCATCAAGACGGGTTAATAAATCATCAAACCCCATCTGACCACGCGTTAATTTTTCCTGACAGATTGATTGGCGAATCTCAATAATAGCCTTGGAGATAATCAAATCACGTAAAGTAAGTGGCTGCTTATATAAATCATCTATCGCAACAAAAAGTGAATGTTCAGGCACCTCACCTTTTTTTGTCTTTTCTGCCAATACCGACTGTCGGAATTTCTCCAATGCTTTTGGCAACAGATAATCCTCTGTAGGCGCTTGAGTCCAATCCGAGACACTATTCAACCAATTTGGTAAGTGCTTACTACTGTAACTTCTTTTATCAACACCAGAGCCCGCAATTAAATCGTGCAATTCTCCAGCAACTTCATTCCATTGGTATTTAACATCGCTGATCAACTGGATAATTTTTTCATGGCGACTTAACAACGTTTCATCACTGTCCGGCGCATTAACAATATATGGCATATCCCCTTGTAAATAAGGATGTAATTCAGCCATCAGAGCTTCAGGCCCACTCCACTCCTGACTGATTACCTGTGCCATTGATAACGGCAATGGATAACAATGGCGCCGCCAGAAATCGGCACACCCCTGCCGTTCTAATGGCTGTTGATCCTGAATTAATGTCTGTTCAAACAAGATCCCAGATTCAAAAGCATTATGTGCCAACATTCTCTGACAAAAACCATGAATAGTATAAATCGCCGCTTCATCCATTTGCCGCTCTGCAGCCAGTAACCAGATAGCCGCCCTCCCTTTATCTGGGATTTCATCCAATAGCTGTTGATAGGCTGGTTCTGCATCTTCTACTTCGTTTCGAATACAAGCGAGGCGAAGTTTATGAATATTTTCACGGATACGCCCACGTAACTCATTTGTTGCTGCCTCAGTAAAAGTAACCACCAGAATCTCTTCCACACTCAAAGGCCGTGAAAAAGCAGCATCTTTTCCCAGTCCAAGTAAAAGACGCAAATATAAGATACCGATAGTGTAGGTTTTACCCGTCCCGGCCGATGCTTCGATCAGCCGCTGACCATTCAGCGGCAGAGTTAATACATTAAGCCTGTGAACAGATATCTCTGTGATCACTGCTCTCTTACCTCAACAGGTAACCGTTTCTGAAATTCAGTCACATTCTGATAGGTTTTCCAACCTTTCAATTTCGCATATCCATCCAAGTTTCCTGATTTACCAATCACTTGTGAAATTAATGACAGCCCCCGATGTTCGATTACCGCATTCCGATAGAAATTAATCAGTTGCTGTTGTGTAGTTTTCTTTAGAATCTCAAGCATTTTATCTCTGCTATCAAAATTAAAGTTATTGCGGCTGAAATCACCAGAGAAGCGGGCAACTTCGGCATAGAAAGTTTGTGGCGGTTGCTGCTTTTCATTAATCAGCGCACTCTTGTACTGTTCAAAATCAGCTTGAGACATTGCTTTCAATTTATTACCGGCGTTCTGATAGAAATCTTGATAACGCTGATTCAAATATTTTGGTTGCCTACTATTACTTTGTAACAGGAACCCCAACCCCCACTGTTCCCCCACACTGGTATTGAAAGCAAACACCGCATACCCCAGTTGCTCTGTTGTTCTTAATTGATCATAGAACCACGGTTGGAGCATATTGCTCAACAAACTGGAATAAACATAACTTTCTATACGGTTATAACCTGTCGGAATATAAACCTCTGCCAAAGCACCATCGGTGCTACTGCCAACGCGCTGGAAATTGACCGGGTAATTTTTATCAATCACCACCTTATCCCCAATCCACCAGTCATTTCCTTGATTTGCTAGTTGGTTATGAGCAGATTCGGCAATCACTTTGCTCTGTTGTTCGGCCAAGTTTCCAATGATCATCATCTGCAAAGCAGCATTTTTTATCATTTCATGACGATACGTAACAATATCCTGAATAGTGATAGTTTCCAGCACCTTCAGACGAGTAGACTGTTCCGTATATGGCACCACAGAAAGGCGCTTCAACGGCTGCATAGCCATTTCATAAGCTTTAGCGTTATTGGAAACTTCTATCTGTTCACGATACCAAGACTTAGCTTGCTCCAGTTGACTCTCAGTTGGCGTAAATGCTATGTAATTACTGATTAAAGAGGTTAAAAGTTCCGGCAAATTTTGAGTGTAACCGCTTACTCCTAGTTGCACTCCCTGTGATGAACTCGTAAAAATATTCATTCCAGCAACAGAAGCCTGATAACTAAGCTGGTCAAGGGAAAGCCCCGCCAAATAATCAAGCAAAGAGGAAGTGACCTGCTCACGGGCGCTATCCAAACTTTTTGCGTTACGTAAATCTAACGTAATGCTAGCCTTAGGCTCATCAGCAAAATATTGGCTCGGCATGTAGAACAGGCGAACGCTTTGTTGTTCAAGAATCATCTCTGGATGTTTTTGACTCTTGTCTGCTTTTATCAGCTTCAAATCATCAGCAATATAAGGATTTGGTGCTGGCAGAGAAAAGCTCATCTGTGCCTCTAATTGCTGCCATTTAACTCGCTGCTGAGATGTAATTCGATCAACCTGATAAGGTGCCTGAACAAAATAAGCCTGTTTATTATGCGGCTCTTTTGGGCTGATATACCAGATACGCGCATTTTCAGAAGTCAATTCATCAAGTCGGTTGGCGATTGCTTCCGGGTCATAGTCATCAGCCAAATAACCGGCATTAAGTACATTGGAAACAGGAACCCGCAACATAGCATCCGATAACCATTCGATATAATGCATATCACGAACAATGGAGCCATATCGGAAAGACAGATTCAAAACCTTTGCGATCTCATCAAAATAACTTTTCTGGATGCCTTTTTGTTTTAATAAATTAATATAAGCAAAAATAGCCGCAACAACCTGATCCCGTTGCGCAAGCCCTTTGTCTGTCAACGTCACATAAATAAAAAAGATACCTTTGTTACGATCAACCATAGGTTCCGCACCAGCACTGATACTTTCTGCTAACCCTTGAGTTTGCAGCCAGTCTGACAATGTATTCAGGCTACGGTTGCCTATCACATAACCAAGATATTCATCAGTTTTACTGCGGAAATCAGCACTGTTATTGTCAATGCTGAACTCCAGTTGCAATGCCTTTTGCGGTTGAGCAGGAACATAATGGATGATAATGCCTTTCTCTTTTTCCGTGACTGCCGGAACAGTAATCAGCGGCACACTCGCTTTTCTGTCAGGTATCCGACCAAAAGTATCAACAGCAATTTGAGTCAGTTTATCGATAGGCTGGTTACCGTAAATGACACCTTTCATCAGATTGGCTGAATAATAACGCTGATAGAAATCCACCAGTTCTGTCTGTAATTGACTCCCTGGTTTATCTTTCAATGTTTCTAGATTACCACCAGAAAAACGGGCATTGGGATGCTTAGGATTCAGCGTTTCTGCTCGTATTTGAGCAACCCGCATCCCATCACGCGAACGCGCCATTGTCAGCTCTGCATTAACCGCGTTTCGCTCCCGATCTGCATTCACTGGGTCAAGTAACGGCTCAGCCAGTGCATCAGCCAGACGATCTGTGGCTTGAGCTAACGCTTCATTTTCTACTTCAAGATAAAAAGCCGTGCGGTAAGAAGCCGTGCTGGCATTATAGCTACCACCATGTTTTTGCAAAAATTCAGATAAATCACCTGATTGTGGATAATGTTCAGATCCCATCAGAACCATATGTTCCAGATAATGTGCAAGCCCGAGCTGGCTGTCAGGGTTTTCCATACTACCAACCGGAATTGCTACCGCTGCCAGAGATTTGGTTGCCTTCTCATCAGATACCAGCAAGACCGTCATATTGTTTGCCAATCTGATTCCCTGATACTGACGATGATCATTTTCGCTTTTATAAATTGTCTCTTGCAGTAGCTGCCACTGTAGTTGTGGTGATTGTGGTGTTTGCGCATAACTCTCCGTTCCCCAAAAAAGCAGGAACATCACAGTTATCATGCGAACAAAATGTTTATGCATTATTTGATATTCTCCCTATGTATTCTGATATCGCGCTATCGGTAACAAATAACTGAGCGCTTCCTGTTTAAGTTTTGCCAAAAATGATTTATCCACTTGCCTGAAAGCCCTCTGAATATAAGGATCATCCCCTTCGCCTCTGCGTCCTTGATCTCCAAGCCATGCTTTCAATAACTGGCTTTCAGCTTTTGATTGAATTTCATCACTATCATCAATCTCACCAGTCTCTTTATTCATACATGCTGAAAGCCACGCCCAACCACTTTTACAAAACAGCGGTAAAGGCTCGGATATTCCTCGCTGATAGCCTTCAATCAATTGATTCAGATAATCTTTAGCTTGCTCTGAAGGTACAGGAGCAAAACGCCATTCGTTGCCATCACGCCCATAGCTGCGACTTTCACCCTCACCACCTGTCAGACAATAAGCCAGATGCTCAATCCACAATTGCATACCATCATTGGCTGTCAAACTGGCAGGCCGCCAACGTAGCAAACCATCCGGTTGTACCTTATTAATACGCCCCGTCAGAATCATCTGGCCTAAATCATGATGTAAATCGACAGATAAAGTTTCCATTTGTTGTTCACGAATTTTATCCGCCAAAGGCTGCATCTCTTTTTGCTGTCTTAACCAATAAACCTCACCAAAAGCACCAAAAGGTAATCCTCCAGCAGCACGCAGCCGATTGAAAAGTGGTTCAGGCGATTGCTGTTCAATTAACGCACTCAACAATAGCTGATTAAACTGATAACGTTGAAGATTATCTAAAACGAAAGGTTCTTCCTCTGGTAATTCCGTTTCTTCAATAACGAAATTTACTTTCAAGCAACGTTGGAAAAAAAACCGAACGGGATGGCGGTAAAAACTGCTCAAATTATCAAGTGTAATTTCTTGAATTTGCACCATTTCAATAGATTGGCAAAATTCAGCGTATGCTGCACCTTGCTCAGTTGCCGCTGGTAACCACTCCCCGGCATAGCTTTGCTGATAACTGCCCGGTATAAAATTTTCCGGTGCAAATGGAACGCGGGCATGAAGATACAACAGATGTTTTCTAACATGGGTAGCACTTTCATCAACATTCAGTTTTTCATTTCCCGGTAAACAAAAACTTTGGCAAACATAATCCAGTAATTCATTCACCAACACGGAAGGATTACATTCCGTATCATCACGAATAGACTTACCAATATAGCTGATATAGAGAAACCGTTCGGCAGATATCAAGGCTTCGAGGAATAGATAACGGTCATCATCCCGCCGTTTTCTGTCTCCCCTCTGACCTTTTTCCGCCATCAGATCAAATCCAAGCGGTGGAATTGAACGGGGGTAGATACCATCATTCATTCCCAATAAACAGACAACCTTAAAGGGAATAGAACGCATCGGCATTAGAGTACAAAAATTGACAGATCCGGCGAGAAAACGCTGACTGATTTTTTCATTATCAAACTGAAGTGCCAATTCATCTCGCAATAAAACTAATGGCACACTTTCCTGATAACGGGCATTCAAGCCATTGACTATGACTTTTTGCCATTGCTGTTCTATCATTGCCAGTACTAATTCAGTCTCATTATCTGATACAAAAAATGTTTCCAGCAACTGCTGGCAGACAGGTAACCAACCTGTTAATGCTCGGCTCTCAGCAAGAATTTTGCGCCAATAGCTTAATTGCATTAAAAATTCAGCCAATTGGCCGGCAAGCTCCGCAGCTAAACCACTGGATTCATCATAAGGCAATACCTCTTTCCAAGGACCCGACCGGCTATCCATTGCATAACCCAATAACATTCGGGTCAGTCCAAAACGCCATGTATGCTGGCCTGTCACCGGTAAAGATAGCTCTTCGACATTATCGTCATCCAGCCCCCAACGAACGCCTGATTCTTCAACCCAACGTCTTAATAAACGCAAACCATCTTCATGTACGTCAAATTTATTCGCCAGCGCGGGTACTTCCAACAATGCTAAAACCTGTTCTGTTGTAAAACGGCTTTGAGGTAAATCAAGCAGTGTAATAAATGCCTGTAAAATCGAATGTGCCTGACGGGCTTTACGATCAGAAATAGCAAATGGAATATAGCGTTCAACAGAGACATTACCAAATACTGCCTGAACATAGGGAGTATAATTGTCAATATCTGCGACCATCACAATAATATCCCTTGGCGTCAGCGATGGATTATCTTCCAATAATCTCAATAGCTGATCCTGTAAAACTTCCACTTCACGTTGAGGGCTATGGCAAACATGGAAAGATAAAGAACGATCCAACGGATCAAGTACTCTTTTTTTCAAACTGTTTTCAAATGTTTCTTTTGTTGAACCAATTTGGGCATGATCTTCCAGATAGAGAATATCCCTTTGCAATTGATGTAATAGATTATCCTGTTCTAATTCAACAAAAGCGTGAATATCCGAACTCTGCTCAAGCTGCGACAATAAATAGAGATTATCACGGCCCAACCGTCCCCACGATGCCAACAAGGGATTACTTACATCTTGTTCACCGTCATCGTTAAACAATGATTGAGCATTACCAGGATCTTTAAAATATTCCAGCTCCTGTTCGCTCTTATAATGACGTGGTTTACGGCTACTCAGTTTTGCCAAAAAAGCATAATTCTGAATATCTCCCCAATAATATTTACATGGATTAGTAAACATCAGGTGAATATCAATGTGCCGTGCCAATGCCTGTAAAGCTTGTAAATAGACCGGTGGTAAGGCAGAAATACCACAGATAAATACCCGCTTCGGTAAACAAGCTGAAAAGTCAGTACTATTTTCCAGTTCAGTATTATTTTCCAGCATCGAAATAAAACGCTGATACAAATTAGCACGATGCCATTGGGGTTGTTGTAACTGGTGAGTATATTTCGTCAGTTCCAGCCATAATCTTTTCTGCCACAACTGATTATCACTCAAGCCATCAATAAGCTGACCTTGCTGCCAACTTTCCAACCATTGCGGACGATAAACGAGATATTGGTCAAACAGATCAGCAACCCGTCCAGCTAATTGATGAATCTTCCGTTTATCAAAATCTTGATCAAGGTAGTGCCTGAGTGCGACAAACTCCGCTTCCGGCAGCAATTGAGGCAATAACGCCATCAATTTCCATGTCATAGCATCTTTACTAAAAGCACTCTCTTTAGGAATATCAGGCAATACTTTGGTAAACATATCCCAAATAAACGTAGCGGGAAGCGGAAATGAAATATTAGCTGATATGCCTATTCTTTCGGCCAGTTGGATTTGCATCCACTGTGACATACCTGGGCTTTGTACCAAAATGACTTCCTGCGCAAATGGATCAGTCAGTGGGTTACCCCCGATCAATATTGCTATCAATTCCTTAAGAAGATCTAATTGGTTAGAATGATAAACCTTAAACATCAGAACTCCCATTTGAACAAATCAATCGGCTTGCTTTACTTTGCTGATTATAAGGCGTTGTCACTATAACTGTAAGCTGATAGCAGCCAGACAACGGATAGGCTGTCTGAAATTCAGCATGCCATCCCGGTGGCAATGTTATTTCTGGTAAAACATTTTGACCTGCAATTAATTCATATTGTTCCAAATATCCATAAGATAATTTATCCGCCTTTGATTGCTGCCAATGTTGCTGAAACCCAAATAATAACGCCTGATGATAACGCATTAATCCCAATAAAGAGACCGAAAAGACCATAACAGCAATCATCACTTCGGGCAAACTCATGCCTGCTTGATGCTCATAAAAAAGCTCTGACTTCATGAACAAAATCCCACATCTACCTCAGGACAAAAATCCAGCCAACCACTCTCTACCGGAATAAGGGAATCACTTCCACCAGATGAGTGTAATTTCATCCATTGATATAATCCAACAGATTGCCCGGATGCCACATCAGCCATACCTTTCAGTAGAAAAAAATGACTCGATTGCCTTTTTAAACAACTGGTCAAATGAAATTCTTGTTGTTGCTGGCAATACCACTCTTCTGTTTTATTACTATCAAGTGACCATGACTGAGCAATTCCCCATGCCAATGAAGATTCTGCTTGCTGAAAAGCTTTTAGATATCTGCGTTCATCGACCATCATGATTAAAGCGTTATCCAGATGATGATGCAAAGCCTTTAACATCATCAGGCTAACGGCCAGTAATATCAGCACTGAAATGAGCAATACATTACCTTGCTGATATTGAAAACAGACATGTGGAGAATGCTCAGCCACGGTACTTATCCCCTGATATTGCGCAAACGTATTACTGACTGATATTGGTAGTTTATCGATGGATGTTTAAACCAATGTGCAATAAGCACCAATTTGATAAAAACTAAGCCATCTTTTGCCGGTAATTTTTCAGCTTTAAAGGAATCTACCACTATTTCATTTGGATCAAACAGCCTTTCCCAGCCATTTTCCTGACAGTTACCCGCCCCCCTTTTCCACTCTACTGACTTATTGCTAAGACGATAGCCAAAGAATTCTGATTCACTGTGTTCTGGCGGCTCCCATTGGTTATTGATGTTAAGATCGTATGCAATAATCAGGCATGAATCCTCACTCTCATCACTTTTATTATCGATGAATATTGGCTTTCCATCACAATAATGCTGACAATATCCAGCACGGCGAATATCCTTTTCTATAATATGTAATGTTTGTTTAACAAAATAACCTAAACGATATCTCTGATATAACTCCATTATTTGTTTAGTTAAAATAGGATAACTTTTAGCAATCGCTAGTAAGATAATACTACCAATAGCCATCGCTACAATAACCTCTAATAATGTCATTCCAGATTGATTTTTATTTTTCATTATTCCAATAAAGTATCAATTATTTTAGTAGAAAAAGTATAATTAATCACAAGCTGGAATTTGATTAAACTTATTATTACTACATGATCTCATCCTACCTCGTGAAGAAAAAATAATGGATATTTCACCTGCGGAATTCGCCAAAGTAAAACTCGCAGGTATCATGGTGTTTCTTATTCCATGAAACTCTATCTGATCCTTAGTTGCTGAATTAATAATAACATCCTGATAGGGGGAACTTATTCCCTCAACATTTTCTAAATCACAATTAGCCAATACCGAATTAGAGAGCGCTATGCACCAGTTTTTTCCAGTTTTCAACCACAATATCACCCTTTTGTTCAAATAATTTGCCAAAGATTGTTGCCTGGATATAAATGTCAATATCTTCTGTGCTGATTCCTGTAACCTGGCTCTTTCCTGGTGATCGCCCCATTCCTGCACACCCCATAAGGAAAATATTGAAACCAAAACAATAACGATCATCAATTCCAATAAAGAAAAACCTGATTGATTATCAATATTATAATGATCGATTATATTCATATTACTTACCATTGATAATTCCTTATTTCCTTTCGTAAAACATTTTATTCATTTTAAACACAGAATAAATACATAATTGAATTTTATGCGAGAGTGCATCAATAAAAAAATAATAGTTTATCATTGTTACATTTAAATTGCGTAGAGCTTCGCAAAAACCAATAAGAATAGCGATTTTTATTTATTATTATTGTCATGCATTGTAAGCTTATATGGCTATGAGGAAGAAGTTTCATGAATATAATAAAGAAAAGATTGAGTGCTTGACATAAGGATGTTATTACTATTAATTTATTCTATAAAAATAAATAATATCAGACCAGAAAATAATTAATTGAGAATATTTTATTAAGTATAGCGTTCAATGTTTTAAATATATACCCTATGGATTTCAAGATGCATCGCGATTTTAAGCAACGCTATCGCCTGCTGTTCTGCGTTTATATCGGCTTGATCTTTCTCACGTTTCAATTCAGATATCTCATTTTTCATGATAAACATCCTACGCTCCAAATACTCTGAGTTGCCAAGCAGATCTCTGACGTTCTTCTGAGAAATTTTCTTTTGAAAAATAGTTGATGGCCTTTTTTCTCTACTTCTGCATGTCTGTGTTTATATCATCAAAATTAAAAGAGAGACAATTTATACTCAATAGTCTCCCTCCAGATTATTGCTAATAACCAAACAACTAAATAGCAACCGGAGCCTTTATTCCTGGATGCGGGTCATAATCGACTATTTCAAAGTCATCAAATTTATAATCAAAAAGTGATTCCGGTTTACGCTTTATCACCAATTTTGGCAGTGAACGCGGCTCACGGCTGAGTTGTAACTTTGTCTGCTCCATATGGTTGCTATAAAGATGGGTATCACCACCAGTCCAGACAAAATCACCCACTTCTAGATCACACTGTTGCGCCATCATATAAACCAGCAATGCATAGCTGGCAATATTGAACGGTAAGCCAAGGAATACGTCACAGGAACGCTGATAAAGCTGGCAGGAAAGTTTGCCATCCGCGACATAAAA
Source organism: Photorhabdus sp. S10-54 (assembly GCF_963878145.1). Taxonomy (NCBI): domain Bacteria; kingdom Pseudomonadati; phylum Pseudomonadota; class Gammaproteobacteria; order Enterobacterales; family Morganellaceae; genus Photorhabdus; species Photorhabdus sp. S10-54. The sequence goes on from NZ_CAWNXG010000008.1 coordinate 55,584, forward strand.
CTGGAAGAAAGCGTGGCATGGCGCTAATGCCATGTTATCTAGTTCACCAACGTTCCAAGCTGAAACAATGATCCTACGTGAATCTGGATCGCTTTTAAGTTGTTCCAGTACGGTTTTTAGTTGGTCAATCTGGCGACCATCCGCGGCCCCCCATGCGCGCCATTGCTTACCATATACCGGCCCTAAATCACCATTTTCATCCGCCCATTCATCCCAAATAGTCACTCCATTTTCATGCAGATATTTAATATTGGTATCACCATGCAGGAACCAGAGAAGTTCATGAATAATTGAGCGGATATGGCAACGTTTAGTTGTGACCAGCGGAAAACCATCCTGTAAATTGAAACGCATCTGATGCCCGAAAATCGAGAGTGTCCCCGTCCCAGTGCGGTCTGCTTTCGGAGTGCCCTCTGCAAGCACTCTTTTCATTAAGTCCAGATACTGTTTCATTTTACCTCTTGTACCTTATTACCTTGGTGTTTGTATGCCCATATCATCATTAATATTCCTGCCAGAATCATTGGTATAGAAAGAATTTGCCCCATACTGATCCCGTCGAATAAGCCCAGTTGCGCATCTGGTTGGCGGAAGAGCTCGACTATCACTCGGAAAATACCGTAGCCAATTAAGAATAAACCGGAAACACTGCCCATCGGCCGAGGTTTACGGATATATAAATTCAAAATAATGAACAGAACGATCCCTTCCAACACCATTTCATAAAGCTGTGAAGGGTGACGAGGCAGAACACCATATTGTTCAAGTACTGATAACAGTGAGGGATCTGTTGCAGCCAGTGCAATATCTTCACCACGGGAGCTTGGAAATAACATCGCCCACGGCGTATCCAATGTGACACGTCCCCACAACTCGCCATTAATAAAATTACCGATTCTCCCCATGCCTAAACCAAAAGGGACTAACGGGGCAATGAAGTCAGCAACTTGTAAGAAATGGCGTTTCGTTCTGCGGCCAAACCACCACATTGCGCAGATAACCCCCACTAAACCACCGTGGAAAGACATCCCACCATCCCAAACTTTAAACAAATAAAGGGGGTTATCGAGAAATGCCGGGAAATTATAAAACAGGACGTAACCTAGACGGCCACCGACAAATACGCCAGCAAACCCTGCATAAAGCAAGTTCTCTACTTCGTTTTTTGTCCAACCACTATTGGGTTTCGCTGCCCTGCGTGTCGCTAGCCACATGGCGAATACAAACCCAACCAGGTACATGAAACCATACCAATGGAGGGCTATTGGACCTATTGAAAAAATGACCGGGTCAATATTAGGAAATGCCAGGTAGCTGTTACTCATCTTTCCCCACTTAATATTTAGCGTTAATGCCCTAAGGCAATTGATTGAGAATCATAGCACAGGCCGTTAAACGGATTAAATGCCACCTCTGACCAAACCGCCCACCCCATGCTGCTCCATAAACGTTGCTGACAGCTCCTTTACTCTTAGGCTGGTTTCAGCTTGTAGTATTTCGGTCATTAATTTTTCAACCTGAGCCAGCTCCAGATGACGTAATAAATACTTAATTCTTGGCACACTACAACCACTCATACTCAAACTGCGATAGCCAAGACCAATCAATAACAGCGCTCCCATAGGGAAACTTGCCATTTCACCACAAATGCTGATCGTAAGACCTGCCCGCTGGCTATTTTCAAATACCAGTTTTAATGCCCGAATCACCGCCGGATGTAAGCAATCATAAAGAGAAGCGACGTGAGTGTTATTCCGATCCACTGCCAATAGATATTGTGTTAGGTCATTGGTGCCAATAGACACAAAATCGACTCTGTTTTTGAGTTGTGGCAACAGAAAAATCATCGAAGGAACCTCAATCATGACACCGAGCTGAGGCATAGATATTTGGCGCGCCAGCATTTGCTCGACTTCCTCTTTCGCTCTGTCTACCAATCGCTTAGCTTCATCAATTTCTTCTACACTCGTCACCATTGGCAGCAGGATTTTCAAGTTACCCATATCAGCGTTAGCCCTGAGCATTGCCCGCAGTTGGATAAGAAAAATCTCCGGTTGATCCAGCGTCACTCGTATACCACGCCATCCCAAACAAGGGTTCTCTTCGCTGATCGGCATATAGGGCAGTTGTTTATCCGCACCAATATCAAGTGTACGCAATACCACTGGCTTATCGGGAAATAATTGTAACATCTCCTGATAACGCGCTTTTTGTTCATCTTCTGATGGGAAACCACAGTGCAGCATAAAGGGTATTTCGGTGCGATAGAGTCCAACACCATCAATACTATTACTGATCTGCAACTCATATTTCAGGCTCAAACCCGCATTAAGCTGAACCAAAATGCGCTCGCCACTTTTTAACCGTGCTTCCTGCTCAACATCTCCCTCAGCCAGTCTGCTAAGTGCTTTTTCTTCTTCGATAATCTGTTTATATTCCTGCGAAATCAGTGGTTCAGGTTCAATGAAAACTTCCCCACGGAAACCATCAAGAATTAGCATACGATTGTTCAGGAGTTCCGGCTGGACATCCGCCCCCATAATGGCCGGAATACCCATTGCTCGAACCAATATGGCAGAGTGTGAATGAGTAGCGCCATCACGAACAATAACCCCTGCTAACCTTTCCTGCGGCATTTCTGCCAATAGGTTAGCACTCAGTTCATCTGCAACCAGAATGAACCATTCAGGCCATTGATGGCTGGCAGTAAGTGAATCATCCAGATGAAATAATAATCGCTGTCCAAGTGCCCGTAAATCTGATGCTCTTTCCCGCATATAAGCATCCTGCAAGCAGGAAAATTGTTCTGCGTATTTCTCAATAACTTGTTTAACAGCCCATTGCGCAACAGAGCCCTGTTCAACACAGGAGAACAGATCTTGTTTCAACTGGGGATCATTCAAAAGGTAGGAATAAAGATCAAAAATCGCGGCGCTCTCTTTTTGAGAACCCGCGGTAAAACGTTTACTGAGCCGACGACATTCTGCTGTTGCATCTTCCAGTGCCTGAATTAAACGAGAACGTTCTGCTGCATGATCAAGGGTTGAGGCTTCAAAAATTTGGTCAAGTGAGGGTTGGGAGCAATCTTGCCATCCCTGAGCCATCACGATGCCATTGGAAATTGCCAATGCTTTAATTCTGGTCTGCCGATATCGACCAAACAAGCCTTTAGTCTGAGCTTGAGCAAGGATCACCGCGAGTTGTGTCGCAAGCGTCACCATAAAGGACTCTTCGGTTTCATTAAACAAGCGTTGTTCCTGCTGCTGAACGACCAAAACACCTTGCAACTGACGGTGGTAAACCACGGGAACGCCCAAAAAGGCGCGAAAGCTATCCTCTTTAACTTGAGGCAAATATTTGAAACTTGGATGGCTGCGGACATCCGCCAGATTAATCAGTTCAGACAATTGACCAACTTGCCCGACAACTCCTTCACCAAAAGCCAAACTGATAGTCCTTCCTCGGGGTTTCCTCAACCCTCGGGTTGCCATCAGGTAATAACACCGCCGTTGATGATCAGCAAGATAGATAGAACAGACATCCGTGCTCATTGCCAGACAGGTCTCGTTCACCAATAGCTCAAGCGCTTCGGCCAGATTGGTTGCCATAGCAACTTTTTCAACAATTTCCCGTAAACGCATGAGCATGGAACTCACCTAACTTCTTTTGCGGCGGTAAAAATACGAAGAACGTGGCAGAGATACGCTTTCCTGCATTGGCATTACAACCGAAGCAAACTCTTTCATCACGCGCCGATAAACATCACGCTTAAAAGAGACTACCTGCCGAACAGGATACCAATAGCTGACCCAACGCCAACCATCGAACTCCGGGGTATTACTGTGTTGCACATTAATATCTTCTTCATTACAGAGCAGTTGTAATAAAAACCATCGCTGCTTTTGACCAATACAGACAGGTCGTGTATCCCAACGCACCAAACGCTTGGGTAATTTGTAACGTAACCAATTACGAGTAGAGGCCAGAATGCGTACATCTTTCCGACCTAGCCCCACTTCTTCATACAGTTCCCGGTACATAGCCTGTTCTGGTGATTCCCCCGGATTAATTCCCCCTTGAGGAAATTGCCAGGAATGCTGCCCATAACGCCGGGCCCACAAAACCTGGCCTTGCCGATTACAAATTACAATTCCTACATTCGGGCGGTAGCCATCATCATCGATCACCAGACTACCTCGATAAACTAAATTTGAAAGATGACTAATTGTTTCACACTACCCTCAAGTGGTAAACCTCTATCATTGGACTTTGCAGTCGCTAGCTAAATCTCTACAATAGCGCCATCTCAACGGGGTGCTGGCTGTTTAAAACAGCCTTGCTGAGAGTAAACCCGCCGAACCTGATCCGGCTAATACCGGCGTAGGGATTTGAGCTGCTAACTATTTCACAGACGTTATCTTGCCGTTTAGCGCTTCCTCAAATCCTTTGCCAATCCTCTTAATTTAAGGAGAGCAAAGTGTTTAAGACGTTATTTTCCAAATTAATCGTACTGACAGCCCTATCAGCTCCTGCGTTGCTATTAAGTCAAGTTGTACAGGCCAAGCCAGTATTAACGGTCTATACCTATGATTCTTTTGCCACTGAATGGGGACCCGGGCCCGCAATTAAAAAAGCGTTTGAAGCTGAATGTCACTGTGAGCTGAAACTGGTTGCTCTGGAAGACGGTGTTTCCTTGCTCAATCGCCTAAGAATGGAGGGCAAGCGTACTGCTGCCGATATTATTCTTGGGTTGGATAACAACTTGATTCAAGCAGCCCAACAAACGGGGCTGTTTACTGAAAGTCAAGTAGATACCAGCAAACTGACACTGCCGGTGTCATGGAATAACAAGGTATTCATTCCTTATGACTATGGCTATTTTGCCTTCATTTACAACAAAAAGACTTTACCAAACCCGCCAAAAAGCATGGATGAGCTAATTAACAGCCACAATAACTGGAAAGTGATTTATCAAGATCCTCGCACCAGCACACCGGGGCAAGGTTTGCTGTTATGGATGCAGAAAATTTACGGTGATGATGCCCCACAAGCCTGGCAAAAACTGGCAAAGAAAACGCTGACCGTTACCAAGGGCTGGAGCGAAGCTTATGGTCTGTTCCTCAAAGGAGAAGGCGATCTGGTGCTGAGTTACACCACTTCACCGGGTTACCACCTGTTATCTGAGAAGAATGACAATTACGCTGCGGCTACATTCAGTGAAGGTCATTACCTTCAAATCGAAGTGGCCGCACAACTGGCCTCCAGCAAGCAACCGGAACTTGCTCAGAAATTTATGCAGTTTATGCTGACTCCAACTTTCCAACAGGAAATTCCAACCACTAACTGGATGTATCCGGTCATTGATATCCCACTCCCGGAAGTATATTTGCAGCTTTCCATACCCGCAAAATCTCTACAATATCGCGCGGAAGAAGTCGCAAAATACCGTAACCAATGGATTCGTACATGGCAAAGCGCTGTCAGCCGCTGATAGCCGGATGGCTGTTACCGGGGGCGATTGCCGCCGGTTTTTTACTGTTGGTCGCCTTACTGGCATTCGGAACGCTCTGGTTTAATTCACCTGCAAGTGACTGGTATTTATTGATAGAAGATCGCTATTTGTGGCACGTGGTACGCTTCACATTCTGGCAAGCCTTTTTATCAGCGCTATTTTCTGTTATTCCGGCTATTTTTCTTTCCAGAGCACTCTATCGCCGTCATTTTCCAGGCCGAACCCTCTTTCTGCGCCTGTGCGCTATGACGCTGGTTTTGCCCGTGCTAGTCGCTCTATTCGGCATTCTGACGGTTTATGGCAGAGCCGGCTGGCTGGCTCAGTTCTGCAAATGGATCGGCATCGATTACCACTTCACCCCTTACGGTTTACCAGGCATTTTGCTGGCACATATTTTCTTTAATATGCCACTGGCAATACGGCTTTTACTGCAATCGCTGGAAAACATTGCGGTGGAACAACGGCAATTAGCGGCGCAGCTAGGTATGAATGAATGGCAACATTTCCGTTTTGTTGAATGGCCTTATCTACGCCGCCAGATCCTGCCCACTGGCGCACTGATTTTTATGCTCTGTTTCGCCAGTTTTGCTACTGTGCTGGCGTTAGGTGGCGGACCTGCTGCAACAACTGTCGAACTGGCAATCTATCAAGCGTTAAGCTATGACTACGATCTTAACCGTGCCGCGTTACTGGCGTTAATTCAGATTACCTGCTGCCTTGGCCTTGTGCTCCTCAGTCAGAAACTTAACAGTGCTCTATCTGTCGGCTACAGCAACCAACAGCAATGGCGTAATCCACAGGATACTTTGTTGAGAAAAATCTGCGACAGTCTGTTAATTATCGCAGCATTATTACTACTCGTGCCACCATTACTGGCGGTTGTCGTGGATGGCCTTAACAGCGGGTTGCTTAACGTATTACGCCAGCCTGCATTGTGGCAAGCATTTATCACCTCAGCGGTGATTGCTTTAGGCGCGGGGTTATTATGTGTTTTATTCACTATGATGCTGCTGTGGAGCAGCCGTGAGCTGTACCTGCGTTATTCTCCTCACTGGGGACAAGCAATGGAGATGAGTGGTTTGTTGATCCTCTCTACGCCAGGCATTGTATTGGCAACAGGATTCTTTCTGTTGCTCAACGATACCGTCGGCCTGCCCCGTTCACCCTACGGTCTGGTGATTTTAACCAACGCACTGATGGCAATTCCCTATGCACTGAAAGTTCTGGATAATCCAATGAAAGATCTGGCGGCTCGCTATAATCCACTGTGTCGCTCCCTGAATATTCAAGGTATTAACCGACTACGCTGGATTGAACTAAAAGCACTAAAAGTTCCGCTGGTACAAGCGCTGGCCTTTGCTTGTGTCCTTTCCGTTGGAGATTTTGGCATTGTCGCGCTGTTTGGTAATGAAGATTTCCGTACCCTGCCCTTCTACCTCTATCAGCAAATTGGGGCTTATCGTAGTCAGGATGGCGCGATCACTGCCTTATTGCTGTTATTGTTATGCTTTATGCTGTTTAGTTTACTTGAACGCTTACCGAGACCACGTAATGCTCAAACTTGAAAATCTGACTTACCGCAATGAACATCTGGCGATGCGCTTTGACTTGCAAATTCAGGCCGGAGAACGTATCGCAATCCTAGGCCCTAGTGGGGCGGGTAAAAGTACACTCCTGAACTTAATCGCCGGCTTCCAAACAGCAGAAAAAGGCTCCCTATGGCTGAACGGGGAAAATCATACCAGTACGTCACCTGCTCAACGCCCGGTTTCTATGTTGTTTCAAGAAAATAATCTCTTCTCTCATTTGACAATTGAGCAGAATATCGGACTAGGTTTACATCCCGGATTACGCCTTAATAGCATGCAGAAACAGACATTACAGCAAATAGTCTCTCAAGTTTCGTTGGAAAATTGTCTAACCCGTCTGCCAGCTCAACTTTCTGGTGGACAACGACAGCGAGCAGCATTAGCTCGTTGCCTAGTACGCCAGCAACCAATTTTATTACTTGACGAGCCTTTTTCAGCCCTAGATCCGGCACTGCGTAATGAAATGCTGGTATTACTGGAACAAGTTTGCCATGAACGCCAGCTTACATTATTGATGGTTTCCCATAATCTGGATGATGCCGCTCGTATAGCTGATCGCGCTCTATTAATTGTTGATGGCAATATTCATTATGACGGTTCAACAAATGCACTGGTTGCCGGTACTGTTTCTGAAGCTGCTATTTTGGGGAGGAAGGTCGCTTCTATTTAGGCGTTATTAATGTCATCGCTATCAAAATAAACGGGAACAGGATATGTGGAAATTAAATACTATTGCAATGAGGCAATGGAACGAGCAGGCTTTTAATATTAATAAAACTCGCCATAAAGGTTCAAATGAAACCTCTACTGGTATAGTTGCAATGCAGATAAGACATGTAGCCGATATGATGGGGTTTGATTCAAACACATTAACCACTAGGGATCAGTTAGAAATTGCAACTTGCCTACAACTTGATGAATTTAATATTAAAATGGTCGCTCGACATTTAAAGGATTTAATTCTCTATGATTATCCTAATGCAGATACTAGCAACTTAACAAAAGAACAGTATATTATGGTGGGTTCTAGATATAATCGAGGAATAACAAGAAAAAAAGACAATTTTATTAAAGCAATTTACAAATCAAAAGGGCAAAGGACATTAGCTGAAGATGAATGGGTCTCATACGGAGAAGCTGTATATAATCGACTAGATCATATAGATAATTTATTGAATAGATAAAAATGAAAATAAAATTTACAGATATTATAACATTCGTAGTATTGTCATTCTTATCTTTCCTTATTATTAACGGATTTGCCTTTAATATTAAGGAACCTTATTTCGATTTTGGTTATGTTGATTGTGAACTTTGGCAATATAAAGAAGGCGGCATTGATATAATAACTCCTTTATTTATTTTAACTCCGCTTATCCCTTTTTATATTGCATGTTTCTACAAATCATTCGTTTTATTTAAAAAAAACAAAGTCAGATCTGTGATTTACTTCGTTTTTTCCGCTGTCTTTGCTCTTTATTGGTTCTATACTTACTACGCTAGATTTATGCTTTATTGCTAGACGGGATAAGCGTAATGATGTCTAACCTAGCGGTTTTATAAGTTTAACCCGCCTTTTAACTTTATTATAACCCCCATAAATAACTTAAACTTACAAGAACAAAAATAATATCTATACCCAATGGATTTCAAGATGCAGCGCGACGGCAAGGGAGCGAATCCCGGGAGCATAGATAACGATGTGACCGGGGTGAGTGAGTGCAGCCAACAAAGAGGCAACTTGAAGATAACGGGTATACATCACATCACGATATAGCGAGTTCAAACAACTGTACAAATAACCATTATCTAATGCTATATTTGTGGTCATTTTCAACAAATAATAAGCGCCTGCCTCTATATGCAACAGAATCATGCTGAACAAGGTTTTATACTGACACGCCATTGGCGGGATACTCCCTCGGGTATTGAGGTGGAATACTGGCTGGTGACAGATCAGGGGCCACGTCATATAAAAATTCTTCACCAACAAGCTGTTGCTTTTATCTTGCAAGTTAATATGCCGCAGGTGGAAAAAATTCTGGCGCAAGAGCGCAACTACCATCTCCGCCCACTTTCATTGAAGGATTTCAATCTCCAGCCTGTTGCCGCGCTTTATTGCCAGCAATATCGCCAATTACAACGAATTGAGAAAGTGCTACAGCAACAGGAAATTCAGGTTTATGAAGCAGATATCCGTCCACCAGACAGGTTTATGATGGAACGTTTTATCACTGCTCCCATCTGGTTCAGTCAGGCGCCTAATGGTAGCTATCAGATGAAACCTAACCCGGCTTATCGCCCAACATTGAAATGGGTATCCTTGGATATTGAAACCAGCCAACATGGAGAACTTTATTCCATTGGATTAGCAGGATGTGATCAGCAAAAAGTATTTATGCTTGGCCCTGCTAACGGTAATGAGCACCCGGTAAATTTTGACTTGGAATATGTAGCAAGTCGTCCGCAAATGCTGGAAAGACTCAACGAGTGGCTGGAAAAATATGACCCTGACGCCATTATTGGCTGGAACCTGATTCAGTTCGATCTGCGGATTTTACAAAAACATGCTGAACGTTACAGTGTTCCACTGAAATTTGGACGGGCCGGAGGGTTACTGGAGTGGCGGGAGCACGGCTTTAAACCGGGGCACTTTTTCGTTTCCACGGCCGGTCGGTTGATTATTGATGGTATTGAAGCACTGAAAACCGCTACCTGGAATTTTCCTTCTTTCAGTCTGGAATATGTCTCGCAAGAACTATTGGGCGAAGGCAAAGCCATTGATACACCCTATCAGCGTATGGATGAGATTGACCGCCGTTTCCAGCAAGATAAGCCCGCACTGGCACAATATAATCTGCAAGACTGTATTCTGGTAAACCAGATTTTCGATAAAACCCACTTAATGAAGTTCCTGTTGGAAAGGGCAACAGTTACCGGTCTCGCCGTAGATCGCAGTGGCGGTTCAGTCACCGCTTTCACCCATCTTTACATGCCAAAAATGCACCGCATCGGTTATGTTGCCCCAAATCCAGGCGGGAAGCCTGAAGATAACAGCCCCGGTGGTTTCGTGATGGATTCTCGCCCCGGCTTGTATGATTCAGTGCTAGTGCTGGATTATAAAAGTCTATATCCCTCGATTATCCGCACTTTTCTTATCGATCCTGTCGGTATGGTGGAAGGTCTGGCACAGCCGGACAGCGAGCATGCGGTTCCCGGTTTTCGCAATGCCTTCTTTTCCCGTATTCAGCACTGTCTGCCTGATATCGTGACGCAAATCTGGCATGAACGTGACGCAGCAAAAAAACAGCATAACGCCCCATTGTCACAAGCATTGAAGATCATCATGAACGCTTTCTACGGCGTTCTTGGGGCGGAGGGCTGTCGTTTCTTCGACCCACGCCTGACGTCTTCCATTACTATGCGCGGCCACGAAATTATGCTCCAGACCAGAAAGCTGATTGAATCTCAAAACTATCAAGTTATCTACGGTGATACAGATTCTATCTTTATATGGCTGAAACAGGCGCATGAAGAAGAACTGGCTCTCAGTATCGGCAAAGAACTTGCGCGATTCGTTAACCAATGGTGGCAAAAACACCTGCAAGAACATTTTGGGCTTAAAAGCACCCTTGAGTTGGAATTTGAAACTCACTATCGCCGTTTTCTGATGCCAACCATCCGTGGAGCTGAACAAGGCAGTAAAAAGCGTTATGCCGGTCTCAGTGATGACCGCATGGTCTATAAAGGTCTGGAAACAGTACGCACTGACTGGACACCTCTGGCGCAAAATTTCCAGAAGCAACTGTATTCACTGATTTTTCATGAACAACCTTATCAAGAGTTTATCCGTGGTTATGTTACCAGTACCCTAAAAGGAAAATTTGATGATAAACTAATCTACCGTAAAAGGTTGGGCCGTAAGTTGTCTGACTATCAGCGCAATGTACCACCCCATGTGAGGGCAGCAAGGCTGGCAGATGAATACAATCTGCAACATAACCGGCCCTTGCAGTACCAAAATGGGGGGTGGATAAGCTATGTCATGACACAATCCGGGCCGGAACCACTGGAAAATCTGTATTCATCACCAGACTATGATCACTATATCAATAAGCAACTTCAGCCTATCGCTGATGCTATCCTGCCGTTTTTACAGGATGATTTTATAACTTTACTCACCGGACAGATGGTAATGCCTTTTGGCTAATTACTATTTGGCTGATTACTATTTTTTGCAGGTGACGACCGGCTTTGCTTCCATTAACATATCGCCCCTTTGACGAGTGATAAGGGGATTGACGGGGTGTCTTGCTGTCTACCCATTATCTCCGTTAGATCAAATAAAAAGCTGTCGTCCTCCACCTATGAATAACATTATCTAACAGAAACTGAGTTAAAATTTATGCCATTTACCCTCGGTCAACGCTGGATCAGCGATACAGAAAGCGAACTTGGATTAGGAACCGTTGTTGCACTGGACGCACGAATGGTCACTTTGCTCTTTCCTGCCAGCGGTGAAAACCGCCTCTATGCACGCAATGATTCTCCTATTACCCGTGTTATGTTTAACTCGGGGGATGTTGTCACCAGCCATGAAGGCTGGCAACTCAAAGTAGATGAAATCCAACAAGAAAATGGCCTGCTGATTTATACAGGCACACGACTTGATACTCTGGAAGAAAATATCAGTCTGCGCGAAGTGTTACTTGACAGTAAACTTACCTTCAACAAACCACAGGATCGCCTGTTTGCTGGTCAGATTGACCGTATGGACCGCTTTGCCTTACGTTTTCGCGCCCGTAAATACCAAAGCGAACAATTTAAACTGGCTGAAAGTGGTTTGCGGGGTATCCGCGCAAGCTTGATCCCTCATCAACTTCACATCGCAAATGAAGTCGGCAAGCGCTACGCACCAAGAGTTCTATTGGCCGATGAAGTGGGTTTGGGTAAAACCATCGAAGCCGGGATGATCATCCACCAGCAATTGCTGGCCGGTCGTGCTGAACGTGTTCTGGTGATTGTGCCGGATAGCCTTCAACATCAATGGCTGGTAGAAATGCTGCGCCGTTTCAATCTGCGCTTTGCCCTGTTTGACGATAGCCGCTATATCGAAGCACGGCACGACAGTGACAATCCATTTGAAACAGAACAATTGGTACTCTGTTCACTGGATTTTGCCCGCCGTAATAAACAGCGTTTTGAGCATATGCTTGAAGCCAGCTGGGATTTGATGGTGGTGGACGAAGCTCACCATCTGGCCTGGAGCGAGGATACACCTAGCCGTGAATATCAGGTTGTCGAACAATTAGCTGAACAGATCCCAAGTGTACTGCTATTGACTGCAACACCAGAGCAGCTAGGACAGGAAAGTCATTTTGCCCGTCTACGCCTACTTGATCCAAACCGTTTCCACGATTATCAGACTTTTATCGACGAACAACAAAAATATCGTCCAGTTGCCGATGCTGTCACACTGCTGTTATCAGGTGAACAACTTAATAATAATCAATTAAACCTAATGGGTGAGTTGATTAGTGAGCAGGATATTGAGCCTCTGTTGAAAGCCGCCAATAGTAATAGCGATGAAAGTGAAACTGCACGACGTGAACTGATTTCCATGCTGATGGATCGCCACGGCACCAGTCGTATTCTGTTCCGTAATACCCGTAATGGTGTGAAAGGCTTCCCCCACCGGGAATTGCACCAGATAAAGTTGCCTCTGCCATCCCAATATCAGACCGCCATTAAAGTCTCCGATATTATGGGCGCTAAAAAATCGCTGGAAGCACGCGCATGGGATATGCTCTACCCAGAACAAATTTATCAAGAGTTTGAAGGCGAAAACGCTACCTGGTGGAACTTTGATCCCCGCGTAGAATGGCTACTCGGTTTTTTGATGGCAAATCGCCATGAAAAAGTGCTGGTAATTTGTGCGAAAGCAACCACCGCTCTGCAATTGGAACAGGTACTACGTGAGCGAGAAGGGATTCGTGGTGCTGTTTTCCATGAAGGTTTATCACTGATTGAACGTGATCGCGCCGCAGCCTATTTTGCTTCCGAAGAAGAAGGAGCTCAGGTATTACTATGCTCCGAAATTGGCTCAGAAGGCCGCAACTTCCAGTTCGCCAACCAATTAGTGATGTTCGATTTACCATTCAACCCGGATTTACTGGAACAGCGTATCGGACGTCTGGATCGTATCGGCCAAAGCCGTGATATCCAAATTAGTGTGCCTTATCTGGAAAATACCGCCCAAGCAGTCCTGATTCGCTGGTATCACGAAGGTTTGGATGCATTCGAGCATACCTGCCCAACGGGTCGTACTATTTACGATCACTATTATGAAACTCTGCTGAACTATCTTGCCAAACCCAATAACCAGGAGCAGGAAAAATTTGGTGAATTTATTGATCAGTGCCGTCAGCAACATGAGCAACTCAAACAGCAACTGGAGCAAGGCCGTGACCGGCTGCTGGAAATGAACTCCAATGGCGGCGAGCATGGTTTGCGGCTGGCAGAGAAAATTTCAGAGTATGATAATGATATTGATTTGGTGAACTTCTCTCTCAATCTATTTGATATCGTTGGTATCAATCAGGAAGATCGCAATGACAATATGATAGTGCTGACACCATCCGATCATATGCTGGTCCCAGATTTTCCTGGATTACCAAAAGATGGTTGTACTATCACTTTTGATCGTGAACAGTCATTGTCCCGTGAAGATGCCCAGTTTATCAGTTGGGAGCACCCAATTATCCGTAATGGGTTGGATCTGATCCTTTCCGGTGATACAGGTAGCTGTGCGGTATCCCTTTTGAAAAATAAAGCATTACCTGTTGGAACTCTGCTGGTAGAACTGATCTATGTAGTTGAAGCACAAGCCCCTAAACGCCTGCAATTGACCCGCTTCCTTCCACCAACGCCATTGCGGATACTAATGGACCTAAAAGGCAATAATCTGGCGGGTCAAGTGGAGTTTGAAAGCTTTAACCGCCAGCTTAATGCAGTGAATCGTCATACTGCAAGTAAACTGGTCAATGCGGTACAAAAAGAAGTTCACGCTATTTTGCAACAGGCCGAAGGTTTAGTAGAAACTCAGGCAAAATCATTGATTGAACAAGCAAAACAGGAAGCAGATGAAAATCTTGCTGCTGAACTTTCCCGTTTGGAAGCATTGAAGGCAGTCAATCCAAATATTCGTGATGATGAATTGGAAGCTATTGAAACCAATCGCCAACAGTCACTGCTTAACTTAAATCAGGCAAGTTGGCGTCTGGATGCTATTCGCCTTGTCGTCGTTACACACCAGTAAATATTAGCAATACCTGGAGGCTGGTCCGGGATAGGGTAACCTTCACTAAGGACCCTATTCCCGCGCCTCCTGATATTCAGCTACCGGAGCCTCAATGGAAGCTTATAATCCTCCTACCGATCCTTGGTTACATGTGCTCTATCAGGATCAATATATCATTGTGGTCAATAAACCCAGTGGGCTACTTTCTGTTCCCGGTCGGGCAGAAGAACATAAAGACAGCATTATGACGCGGATACAACAGCAGTTTCCAGCGGCAGAATCTGTTCACCGGCTGGATATGGCAACCAGCGGCGTAATGGTAGTTGCACTGACCAAAGATGCAGAGCGTGAACTGAAACGTCAGTTCCGTGAACGAGAACCGGAAAAAACCTATATTGCGCGGGTTTGGGGACGTCTGGAACCAGAAACGGGTCTTGTCGATTTACCGCTGATTTGTGACTGGCCGAACCGGCCAAAGCAGAAAGTGTGTTTTGAAACCGGAAAATCAGCCCAGACTGAATACGAAGTACTCGCTTACGAAGATGAGGCAACTCGAATAAAACTCTCACCGATAACTGGTCGTTCACATCAGCTCAGGGTGCATATGCTAGCACTTGAACACCCAATTTTGGGAGACCGGTTTTACGCTCATCAGCAGGCAAGAGCAATGGCACCTCGCCTGCAATTACATGCACAAGAGTTATATATCACACATCCGGTCTATGGAACGCCAATGCATTTTCAGTGTAAAGCCGATTTTTGATTAATAGACAAATACGGTAACCGAATCTAATGAAGCCAATATCAGACATAAGGCCAAGCCACAACAAGCCAAAAGAACACGGATATTTGCCATTTTTTTGCATTCCTCCTCAATTAAAACAAACAAAAATATAAAATATTCTAATATTTTAGAGGAATAAAAAATAAACTCAACAGCCATAGGGGATGTTATTCCCCTATACATTTAGTAACATGTTTTTAAAAATAAAAAATGAGCTATTTAAAACCCTTCTCTTTTTTAATGAGATCATAAGCTGCCTGAATTGACTGGGCCTTTTGTTTAGCAATCTCCATCATTTCCGGTGGTAAACCTTTTGCTACCAGCTTATCCGGATGGTGTTCGCTCATCAATCTACGATAGGCTCGTTTAATTGTCGTCGCATCATCCTTTTCACGCACCCCCAACACCTTACAGGCGTCCGCGAATGTTGGCCCCTGCGCAGCCCTCTGATAACCGCCATACTGCCGTTGCTGCCACTCTCCTCCTTCACCGAAATTGCGACCACCTTCCATCATGGCAAGGAATTGTTCGAATTGGTTACGAGAGATCCCAAGTTCATCAGCAATAATAAACAGTACCATCCTCTCGTTCGGATGCAATTGACCATCAGAAAATGCCGCCTGTAACTGGATCTCCAAAAACATGCGAATTAAGTCAGACCGGCCAAAACAGGCACGACGCAATTGTCTTAGTGTCTCACGCAAAGGAAAATTAGGCTCTTTACCTTCACGAAAAGCCTGCTGTGCTGCAATCCTGGCTTGTCCGTGAAGTTGCATTCGTTCCATTAACTGGCTCGCAAGCCGGATATCTGTTTCAGTCACCCGCCCTTTTGATTTAGTAATATGGCCCATCACCTGAAAAGTACTGCTGAAAAATAGCAGTTGGCGAGACTGATTATTTGCAAAAAAACCTTGGTTTCTCCGTACACTGGCCCTATCAAGCATATGGCCAATAAATAGACCAATGACAATACCCCAGAAGCCTGTTCCAGACACAACACCAAAGATCAGCCCAAGCAATTTTCCCCAATAATGCATATACTCCTCAATTCACCAATGCTCTGAGTGTAGTTTTGCATTATCATACTATTCATTCAGCTCTGTGCCTAACGGCAAGATAAGTAAAGGTATGACTTTACACTGGCGTATATTCATCGAGTACGCTAGTCTCTTGAGGTTTGCCCGGCATAATGCCACTGATGACGGAACCGCATAAATATCTATGAAGAAATGTTATCCAACTTTGCTGGCCACAACGGTATGGGCCGCACTTTATGGTCAGCATGCACATGCTGATCTCGCAGCGCAGTGTATGCTGGGGATACCTGTTTATGATCAGCCAATCATTAATGGCGATTTAAATCAACTTCCTATCAATATTCTGGCAGATGATTCACGCGCAGATTATCCGCGTTCTGCTAAATTTATCGGTAATGTTAATATTAAACAGGGTAATAAAACCCTGACCGCCGATCAGGTACAACTTGATCAAACAGAAGATAAAGTTCCGTTAAGAACCGTAACTGCAACGGGCAATGTCCATTATGATGATCCCCTGATTATTCTGAAAGGTCCACACGCTTGGTCTAATTTAAATAATAAAGATACCGATATGTATCAAGGTGATTATCAGATGGTCGGGCGTCAAGGACGCGGCACCGCAGACAAAATGAAACTGCGTGGTGAAAACCGTTATGCCATTCTGGATAACGGTACTTTTACTTCCTGCCTGCCGGGTAATGATAGCTGGAGCGTTGTCGGCTCCGAAGTCATTCTCGATCGCGAAGAAGAAGTGGCAGAAATATGGAATGCTCGTTTCAGAGTGGCTAACGTTCCCGTATTTTACAGTCCGTATCTTCAATTACCGATCGGTAATAAACGCCGTTCCGGTTTTCTTATTCCTAACGCCAGCTATTCCAAAAATGACGGCTTTGAATTTCTGCTGCCTTATTATTGGAATATCGCACCAAATTATGATGCCACGATTACACCGCACTATATCAGTAAACGTGGTTTAAAACTGGATAATGAATTCCGTTATTTAACCAAAGCAGGCACAGGAACCCTTGCTCTCGACTGGCTGAATAACGACGAACAGTATGTCAAAGACAAAAAGACAAACACACGTACCGCCAGAGAAAGTGATAATCGCTGGTTATTTTATTGGAGACACAGTGGTGTGATGGATAGGGTATGGCGTTTTAATATCGACTATACCAAAGTCAGTGATCCCGAATATTTTTCTGATTTCAGCTCTCAATATGGTTCCACCACCGATGGCTATGCCACACAAAAATTCAGTCTGGGCTATGCTCAACAAAACTGGAATGCCACGCTATCAACTAAACAATTCCAAATTTTTTCTAAAGATACCAGTAGAAAAGCTTACAGAGCAGAACCTCAGTTAGATTTGAATTATTACAAAAATGATCTGGGGCCATTTGACCTTAAAGTTTATGGTCAAGCGGCGAAATTTACCAGTGTAGGTAAAAATAACCCGGAAGCGACCCGCTGGCATCTGGAACCCTC
Organism: Photorhabdus sp. S10-54; assembly: GCF_963878145.1. Taxonomy (NCBI): domain Bacteria; kingdom Pseudomonadati; phylum Pseudomonadota; class Gammaproteobacteria; order Enterobacterales; family Morganellaceae; genus Photorhabdus; species Photorhabdus sp. S10-54. The sequence continues at coordinate 73,297 of NZ_CAWNXG010000008.1, forward strand.
CATTAACCTGCCACTCTCCAATGGCTGGGCCAGTATGAATAATGAAGTTAAGCTGATGGCGACTCACTATCAGCAGGATATTCCCAAAGCTACCGAGAATGCTGAATATAAAGAATCCGTTAACCGGGTTCTGCCACAGTTCAAAAGCGAAGCCAAAATGGTATTTGAGCGTTCAACGTACCTGAACAACAATTACACCCAAACGCTAGAACCGCAGGTTCAGTATCTGTATGTGCCATACAAAGACCAAGATAATATCAATAACTTCGACTCATCTTTACTGCAAACTGACTACAACGGCCTGTTCCGTGACCGCTTTTATGGTGGCCTGGACCGTATTTCATCGGCCAATCAAGTGACTACCGGTCTCACTACCCGTATTTATGATGAAGGTTTGGTTGAACGTTTTAACCTGTCATTAGGTCAAATCTATTACTTTGAACGTCCACGCACCGGTAAAGAAACCATCATCAACAGTAAAGATAGTACCGGCATGATGACCTGGGCAGGTGATACTTACTGGAAAATTAATGATTCCTGGGGCTTGAAAGGTGGTATGCAGTACGATACTCGCCTGAGCAGCGTAACGATGGGGAATGCAGTACTAGAATATCGCCGTGATGAAGACCGACTTGTACAGTTGAACTATCGTTTTGTTGACAGAGATTATATCCAAGCTACAGCTAAGAGTGCTCCGGCTTTCCAGCAAGGGATTTCTCAAGTTGGTCTGGTTGCAAGTTGGCCGTTAAGTGATCGCTGGGGTTTAGTAGGTGCTTACTATTACGATACTAAAGAACAGCAACCAGCAAGTCAGTTAGTGGGTTTGCAGTACAACACTTGTTGCTGGGCAATTAACGTTGGCTATGAACGTAAGATCGTTGGTTGGAAAAACAACAATAGCGAATATGACAACAAATGGTCATTTAACTTTGAACTTCGTGGCTTAAGTAACAATCATAGTTTGGGTAGCAAAAAAATGTTGCAGTCTGGCATCATGCCATACCAACGTGCATTCTGATGCTATACCCTATGGATTTCATTTTGATATTAAACATGATAAATCCGCTATTGCGGAACCTACATATGATGGGAAAAGTATGAAGAACTGGAGAACTCTCATTTTCGGATTGATGTTTTCAGTGAGTACTGCCTTCGCTGCGCCTCAGCAAATGGATAAAATTGCTGCGGTCGTTAATAACGGGGTGGTACTGGAGAGCGACATCAACAACCGCTTACAATCTGTCAAACTGGATGCGCAACATGCCGGCCAGCAAATACCGGATGAACAAACGCTACGTCATCAGATCCTTGAGCGTCTGATTATAGATAATATCCTGCTACAAATGGCAAAACAGATGGGGATCACCATTCCTGATCAAGCATTGGATTCTACAATTGCCAATATTGCAGCCCAGAACCACATCACAGTGGATCAAATGAAACATCGCATTGCTGCTGACGGAATGAGTTTCGATACTTACCGTGATCAGATCCGTAAAGAGATGCTGATAGCAGAAGTGCGCAATAATGAAGTCCGCCGTCGTGTCACCATTTTGCCTCAAGAGATCGATGCCTTAGTTAAACAAATTAGCAACCAGAATACTAACGATACTGAATTGAATATCAGCCACATTCTGATCCCATTGCCAGAAAATCCTGATCAGGCACAAATGGAAAAAGCCATGACGGTAGTGCAGAAAATTATGTCTGAACTTAAACATGGTGTTGATTTCGGTAAATTGGCTATCGCCTATTCTGCCGATCCACAAGCGCTGAAAGGCGGTAATATGGGTTGGAGTAGGCTTCAGGAGTTACCAACTCTGTTTGCTGAACAACTGCAATTAGCTCAGAAAGGTGCCGTTGTTGGCCCAATTCGTTCCGGTGTTGGTTTCCATATTCTCAAAGTTAATGACATCCGTGGCGGTAATCCAACCATCGCCATCACTGAAGTTCATGCCCGCCATATTCTATTAAGAACTTCTCCTGTCATGACCGATGATCAAGCGCGTACCAAGTTGCAGCAAATCGCCAGTGATATTCGCAGTGGAAAAACTGATTTTGCCGATGCCGCCAAAGAGTTTTCAGACGATCCAGGCTCCGCCCTGCGTGGTGGTGATCTCGGCTGGACTACCCCTGATATCTACGATCCTGCTTTCCGTGACGCATTAATGCGACTGAACAAAGGTGAAATCAGCCAGCCAGTTCACTCATCTTTTGGTTGGCATCTGATCCAACTGCTGGACACTCACAAAGTTGATAAAACAGATGTCGCTCAGAAAGATCGTGCTTACCGTATGTTATTCAACCGTAAATTCACCGAAGAAGCACAAAGTTGGATGCAGGAACAACGCGCCTCAGCTTATGTGAAAATTTTAGATGGCAGCGATGCACAACAATAAACCAATTGTTATTAATAAACCGATCGTTATTACCCCCGGCGAGCCTGCCGGGGTTGGGCCTGATTTAACAGTGGCTCTTGCTCAACAAAGTTGGCCAAGGCAATTGGTCGCTTGCGCAGACCCCAACCTGCTTCTCGACAGAGCCAGACAACTTAATTTACCTTTGCAACTACAAGAATATTCTGCTGACAAGCCCCACGAACCACAGGCTGCCGGGACGTTGACAATACTGCCAGTTCCTCTTCATGTACCCGCAATCGCTGGCGAATTGAATCAAGAAAACGGTAGATATGTCACCGAAACACTGGCACAAGCTTGTGACGGCTGTTTAAACGGGGAATTTTCAGCATTAGTCACAGGGCCAGTTCATAAAGGGAATATCAATGATGCTGGCGTGCCTTTTATCGGCCATACCGAATTCTTTGCCGATCGCAGCGGATGCCAACGAGTCGTCATGATGCTTGCGACAGAAGAACTTCGGGTTGCCCTGGCAACGACGCATCTACCCATTATTGATGTACCAAAGTCCATCACTTTCGATAGCCTGCGAGAAGTGATTACTATTCTTAACCATGACTTAAAAACAAAGTTTGGCCTGGCAAAACCCTGTATTTATGTTTGCGGTCTGAATCCTCATGCGGGAGAAGGCGGCCATATGGGACGGGAAGAGATTGATGTTATTATTCCTGCATTAGCCAGTCTGAGAGCAGAAGGCATCGTGCTGGAAGGCCCTTTACCGGCAGATACTTTGTTTCAACCTAAATATCTTCAACATGCAGACGCCGTACTCTCAATGTATCACGACCAGGGATTACCCGTGTTAAAATACCAAGGTTTTGGCAGAGCAGTGAATATTACATTGGGCCTGCCGTTCATCCGTACTTCGGTCGATCATGGCACAGCACTGGAACTGGCCGGGACAGGTCAAGCTGATGTGGGAAGCTTTATCACCGCATTAAATTTAGCAATTAAAATGATACAAAACAGTAATGAATAACAGAGTCCACCAAGGGCACTTTGCCCGTAAACGTTTCGGGCAGAACTTCTTAACCGATCAATTTGTCATTGATAGTATTGTTGCCGCTATCAATCCACAACCCGGCCAAGCAGTGTTAGAAATTGGCCCCGGTCTTGGTGCATTGACAGAACCGGTCGGCGAACGTATAGATAAAATGACCGCGGTTGAACTCGACCGCGATTTAGCCGCACGTCTACAAGTTCATCCACAATTAAAAGATAAACTTACCATCATCCAGCAAGACGCCATGACGGTTAATTTTGGCGAATTGTCTCAGCAAAGAGGGAAGCCGCTACGCGTCTTTGGTAATTTACCTTATAATATTTCCACGCCGTTAATGTTCCACCTTTTCAGCTATACTGATGCTATTGCTGATATGCATTTTATGTTACAAAAAGAGGTGGTAAACCGTCTGGCAGCTGGCCCCGGAAGTAAAGCTTTCGGGCGTTTGAGTGTCATGGCCCAATATTATTGTCAGGTTATCCCTGTGCTGGAAGTACCGCCAACCGCGTTTACTCCCGCACCTAAAATCGATTCAGCCGTTGTACGTCTGGTACCGCACAAAAGCATACCGCACCCCGTCAAAAATATTCGTATGCTGAGCCGGATCACGACTCAAGCTTTCAACCAACGGCGTAAAACTATCCGTAACAGCCTCGGTGATCTTTTTACTGTAGAACAGCTAACAGAACTTGGTATCGATCCAAGTACTCGTGCAGAGAATATTTCTGTTGAGCAGTACTGTAAAATGGCAAACTGGCTATCAGAACAACCTGAAATGCAGTCATAACAGGAGTCAATTATGATTAATACGCCCAGGGTTTCTATTCAGGTACAAAGTGTTTATGTAGAAAGCCAATCGTGTCCCGATCAACGGCGTTTCGTTTTTGCCTATACAGTTACTATTCGAAATCTTGGGCGCGAACTGGTTCAGTTAATGAATCGTTACTGGCTGATTACCAACAGCGATAGCCATCAAACGGAAGTTCAGGGGGAAGGTGTTGTTGGTGAGCAACCCATAATCCAGCCAGGTACCGAATACCGTTACACCAGCGGCGCGATATTGGAAACGCCCTTGGGGACTATGGAAGGCCATTATGAAATGGTTGACCACAATGGCGAACCATTTCGCGTTGCCATTCCGGTTTTCCGTCTGGCTATCCCAACGCTGATTAATTGATTATGTCTACCTATCTCATTGGTGATATTCATGGCTGCTACCGTGAATTACGTGCTTTATTAACTAATGCTAATTTTGATCCTAAAAAGGATACATTGTGGTTAACGGGGGATTTAGTTGCCCGAGGCCCAAACTCTCTTAAAGTTCTCCGATATGTTAAACAGTTAGGTTCAGCCGTAAGAATGGTATTAGGTAATCACGATCTCCATTTATTGGGCGTTTATGCCGGGATCAGCCGTAATAAACCTAAAGATAAAATTGATACGTTACTGTCCGCGCCAGATGCCGATGAATTAATTAATTGGCTACGCAAACAACCATTACTACAGTTCGATGATGATCTAAAACTGCTCATGACACATGCCGGTATTACGCCTCAATGGGATTTGGAAACAGCCAAAATGTGTGCCAGCGAAGTTGAAACCATGCTCAACAGTAGCTGTTACCCTCTGTTTCTCAATTCCATGTATGGGGATATGCCAAACAACTGGTCACCAGAACTCTCTGGGCTGGCACGTTTACGTTTCAGTACTAATGCATTGACACGTATGCGTTACTGTTTTCCAAATGGTCAGTTAGACATGTTGTGCAAAGATAAGCCCGAAAACGCGCCTGCGCCGCTAAGACCTTGGTTTGAACTGGAACGGCAGATCCCATCAGAGTATGCCATCGTTTTTGGTCACTGGGCATCATTGGAAGGCCAGGGAACACCCGAAAGGTTTTATGCATTAGATACAGGCTGCTGTTGGGGAGGACAACTGACGATGTTGCGTTGGGAAGATAAGCAATATTTTACACAATCATCGTTACCGGCAGTAAAACAGCATTAAGCCAGACACGCCGTGAAAAAAGCTCACCGGCGTGTTCTATCAATCACAGACGACGTTGTAAAATCTCAAAACAGTAGCTGTGAGAATTTAATTCATCGGCATCATGGTACTCAGTAAATTCAGAATCCCATTCATCCGGTTCATAGTCAGGAAAATGTGTATCACCTATCACTTCTGCATCGATGTGAGTCAGGTACATACGACTCGCTCGTGAAATAAATTGGTCATAAACTTTACCACCACCCATGACCATAACTTCTTCTACATCACCCGCCACAGCCAGTGCTTCATCAACTGAACTTACCCAGGTTACACATTCATCATTACCCGGCTGACTACTCAATACAATATTGAGTCTTCCCGGTAACGGACGACCTATAGATTCATAAGTTACTCGCCCCATAATAACGGGTTTATTCAATGTATTACGTTTAAACCAGGCCAGATCTCCCGGCAGATTCCACGGCATTTTACTCTCCATGCCGATAACCCGATCCATAGCTAAAGCAGCGATCAAGCTGATATTCATTAAGCCACCTTAATAGGCAAATAGTATAAAAATTGATGACACTATACGGAAAGGGATGTACCCAGTCGATAGGCTCAACGCTTTCTTAAGTACAAAAGATTAATTTATACTTGGTTTATTACTTAAGACATTTATTGATCAAAATAATAACAAAGCTAATATTAACCATAGGGTACATTATGCTGGAAACATCACTGGTCGTCATCACTATCTCAACGTTGGGTATGCTCTCTCCCGGCCCCGATTTCTTTTTGGTAGTCAAAAATGCTATACGTTACCAACGTTCCGCCGCTATGATGACAGTAGTGGGCTTAATCGCTGCTATAACTTGCCATATGGTTTATTGCGTCGCCGGATTGGCTATTGTTATCACCACAACGCCGTGGCTATTTAACCTGATGAAATATGCCGGAGCAGCTTATCTTATTTGGATTGGGATCAATAGCATGCTTTCACGTGGTGGGAATACTCTAACTTTCGATGATCAACCACAGCAGATTGTTACTTTCAAAAAAGCGTTTATGCAGGGGTTCTTATGTAACTTACTGAATCCAAAAGCAACATTGTTTTTTCTGGCAATATTTACTCAGTTGCTAAATGTCAATTCTGGTGTTGGCGAGAAATTATGGTATGCCTCTATTATCTGGGGATTGTCAGTCATCTATTGGCCACTGTTAGTCATATTGATCCAAAGTGCCCCAGTACGCCGCGGATTAGCTAAGGCTCAGAAGATTATCGATAAACTACTAGGCATCGTTTTAATTGGCTTAGGTGTCAAAGTAGCACTGGGATAACAGACAGTGATTCTTTTCTTTTAAATTTTCAATAAACATAGAAAAGTGCGCTTAATAAAGCGCACCTCAAAATCCAGCCCTGATTTATTCAGAGATTTTATTATTCCAGTTTTTTACCATCAATTATTTAATTGGCTTATGAAAAAATTCATTCTTCGGTTGAAAACGTTATTAAAGTCAATTTTTTTCATTAAGAATTTCGATAGGTAGGTTTTAAACTGTGACTAAAAGTCATTGTTTTAACATCTGGGTTTAATAGTATAAAGTTTTAACGATTTTTTACCATTTTTGACGCCTGTTATTTTATTAATTTTAATCATAATGGTATATACCCACCTTAAAAAATCTTTAATCAAGGTCTTTTACCTTTAATGGTTAAATTCTTTACGGGTCTTTTCATCGTGGGAGCCCGTCCTAATCAAATTGCCAGATACCATCACGCGAAAACTGAAAGTGTCAAGGCAGGAGTAAGGAAACAATACCTCTAGCCTTATCGCAATTTACCGGCATTTAATATAACAGATTCCCCATTATCAGGATTAAAAAATCGACACCTGATCACATTTCATACTACCCATTCTGACAATCAATTAATTTCATATTAGTATAGTTTAATGATGTAACTATTAAATCATCAATATTCTCTGTGGGTATATGACCATTTTATCACCACAGCCTGACCGCAGATAACCGGGTCACTTATTGGTCAGTATCACTGACTTTGTAACTTTGTAACACTTAAATTCAACAAAAGGGAGAGTACGATGAGTAAACACAACCACTCTGTGGCGAGAGGCAAGAGTTATCTTTTAATTTACCTGACGGCAATCCAGCCGCTACACCCGGCGATTGCCGCTGGAATCACACCGGATAATAACCAGACTCAGGTACAAAATCAGGGCAATGTCCCGGTGGTGAATATTGCTACGCCGAATGACGCGGGGATATCTCACAATACTTATAAAGAGTTCAATATCGCCACTCAAGGCGCCGTACTCAATAACGCCACTCAAACGGCTAAATCACAACTGGCGGGACAACTTAACGCTAACCCTAATCTGCATGGAAAAGCAGGGGAACTGATTATTAATGAAGTGACCGGCAGCGGACAATCTAATCTGCAAGGCCAATTGGAGATTTTCGGCAATAAAGCCAATGTGATGATTGCTAACCCCAATGGCATTACCTGTGATGGCTGTGGTTTTATTAATACCTCGAGCGCAACACTGACCACGGGTAAACCCCAATTTGATAAACAGGGCGCGTTGGAAGCATTGGAGGTTAAAAAAGGCCAAATTACTATTGGCGGTAAAGGGTTAGATGGCAAGGCGACGGATTATATCGATATTATCAGCCGTGCAACGGAATTAAATGGAAAAATTCAGGCTAATAACCTGTCCCTGACGCAAGGCGCTAACCGAATCAGTTTAAAAGACGGCACAGTTAAACCTGTCGCTGGCGAAGGTGCTAAACCTCAATTAGCGGTTGATACCAAAGCATTAGGCGGCATGTATGCCAATAAAATTCGACTGGTTGCCACTGAAGAGGGCGTTGGCGTTAATTTGAAAGAGTTAACCAGTAACCAGCGTGATATTACTTTAAACGCCAATGGCAAAATTGAGCTGGGAAATATTAAGGCTAAAACGGACCTGAATATTATTGGCAAAGAAACCCATATTGCGCCCAATATTAAAGTGCAAGCGGGACGAGATATTACTCTGGAAAATACCACACTGGATAATAAAGGCAGTGTAACCGCAGGTCGGGATATACGGATATTTGGCGACACTGTGAAAAATACAGGCAGCAAAGCCTTGCTACAAGCCAACGATAATATGTGGATACAGAAAGATGCTCAGGGGAATAAAGGTCAGTTAGTCGAAAATAGATCTGCGACAATAAAAACCGTGAAGGGAGATTTGGTTGTCAGGACCAAAAAACTTAATAATGCACGTGATGTTTTTGTTTTTAAAAACAAAGAGTTAATGCCAGATTCAACAGATAAAAACATGATTATTAATGAAACGGAAACCAGTGATTTTGGAAACTCAGTTATTCATGAGGCTGAATTAATAACGCCACTTCCTGAGAAATGGTTTGGACGTGTTGATTTTGGTGGGGATAATACAACAGATAGAGAAGTTCATGTAAATCACTCTAGAACTGAAACCATCATTTCTGATAGTAAGCAACCTGGAGTGATAACATCTGGAAAGAATATTTATATCAACAGTGATGAACTCTTGAATTTTGTCAGTAAGATTAGTGCCGGTAAAGATATTTTCTTGACGGGAATTAATTTTATTAATGAAAGCAAAATAACCGGCGTGCTAAATAATTATATTGTATATACTGAAAAAGAAACTGAAAGTAATATATCTTCCATTGGTGACGTATATATTAGGACAGACTTTGACAAATCAGGAAACGTTAAAACATGGGAGGATAAAAAAAATATTATTGAACCAGCCAGTGTTGTTGCTACCGGTAATCTTGTCGCTGATTTTAAAGATAATATTAATATTCGCACCCCACTACCCTATGACATAAATGAAATGTCCCAAATAACTGTCGCAGGCAGTTATGATACATTATCTGCTAAAAATATTGTATTAAACTCAGGGAAAATTAGTAACAATAATATTATTAAAGCGAATAACGATATCACTATTTTGGCAACTGACTCTATTACATTAAATACAGCGGAAGTTATTTCTGGTGGTAATATCTCTATGATTGCCGCTGATAATATTGATGCATTGCAGAGTAAAATCAAGGGAAAAAATATTACTGTTATTAGCCGTAATGCGGATTTAAAATTGCAAAGCAATGAGACTGCCGGATATTTCAACCACGATGGTAATCGAATAATCAGCAGCATTGAAGCAACCGGTGATTTATTGTTAAACGCAGGCAAGAATATTATTTTACGGGATGTATTTTTAACTAAAAGTGATAATATTACTTTGGCGGCAAATAATGATATTACGATTGACAATAACAATGCGGTGCTATTATCACATAACCGAATTGGCAATATTCTCTCTTACATTAAAGAGCAAGAACTTTTTAATAACATGTTATCTAAAATGGGTAAACTGGATGCAAAAAATTCTGTTGTGATTAATGCCGGCAGAAATTTATCTGCGAAGAGTATTCGTTTTTCCGCAGAAAAAGACATCAACTTAACTTCGGCAAAAAGTATTGATCTGACTCCCCGTGAATTATCGCCGTCACTGAATAAATTATTCCCTTCATCACGTTCAGGAGAATTAAGCAGCCGATTAACCGCCGGAAATAATATCAGTGTTATCAGCGGTACAGATATCAACGGAAAGGCGGTCCAGATACAGGCAAACGGTAACGCATTATTATCCTCTGGCAGGAATATCACACTCCTGCCCCTGCTTTACTCGGCTATTGCTTACAATGACGATGACAGACCTGAGCATTATGATGAATATAAGGATGACAGAAATCATGGCGCACAAATCCGTGGTACCAAAAAGCTGACAATGGCTGCAAATGGAGCCATTACCACTGTGGGTTCAACGCTACTTTCTGATGGTGATATCACGATTACCTCTGGTGGTGATATACGTTTCGAGTCGGCTCGGAATCACTTCTACAAAGATCGCGCTGATTATTTCAAAGATGACAGCATCACAGAAACCTATACTCAACAAAGTACTGAATTAACCAGTGGTGGCGTGCTGACTGTCCTTTCAAACGGCAGCATTCTTTTTCAGGCCACCAAACTGGCTTCCAAAGGGGCAATGGATATCGCGGCGAAAGGCGGTTATCTCTACGCTCAGGCGATGGAAGAATCCAGCCACTATGAAAAAACAGAGACAAATCGTAATTGGTATGGCAAGAAGAAAACCGCTAAACGTACCCGTCATGATGTCACGAATAAAGTCACTGAATTTACCGCTGGCGGTGATATTAATCTGTTAAGCCGGGATGACAGCACTTACGAAGCCAGTAAAATGGCGACTAATAAAAATGCCAAACTGACCAGCACTCACAGTAAAGTCAATTTTAAAGCAGTAAAAAATACCGCTTTTGAACAGACTATTACGTATTCCAAAGGCTTTTATATTACGCAAAGGGATAAAGGTTATACCGAAGATAAGTGGGTTCTTCCTGCTATTCATATTGGCGGAAAATTCACCGTGGAGGCGGCCAAAGGGGTTAGCGCGGATATCAAAGCCCAAAACGGTCAATCGTTACAAAATGTGGTGTCAGTCTTCGGTAATACGCCGGAAACCGCCTGGTTAAAAGGACTCAGTGAACGTAAAGACGTTCAATGGAATTTAGTTAAAGATGCCTATGATAGTTGGGATTATAAAAGCCAGCACCTGAATCCGGTGGTCTCTGCGGTTATCGCGATTGCCGTCGCCGCTGCAACAGCGGGAGCCGGCTTAACGGTTTCGGTTGCCGGGTCAGCCGCAAGTACAGCGGGTTCAGCCGCGACGGCAGCAGGCGCTACCGCCAGCACGGCCGCCGCCATGAGTTCAGTCGCTTACGGCGCGACAGCTTCCGGTATGGCCGCACTCACTTCTCAGGCAGCGGTAGCTTTAGTGGATAATCAGGGTGACTTATCCAAAACCTTAAAAATGATGGGAAGCAGCGACACCGTTAAATCAACCCTCACTTCAATGGCGATGGGTGGCGCTTTGGCGGGTTTTGATAACATCATGGGATGGGATAAAGCCGCCAATGGCACGCAAATTGACCCGGCAAAAGCGACATTACCTCAACTGAGCAAGGGTGACTGGAGCAAAGTGGCTCAACGGGTAGCAGGTCAATCCATTATCAGTTCCAGCCTGGGTACAGCCATCAATGGCGGTAGTTTTAAGGACAATTTTACCACCGCATTACTGGCCAATATTAGCAGCCAGATTAACGCCGAAGGGGCCGGGTTGATTGGCAAGAACGGTCAGGTGTCAGGTTTACCCGGAAAAGCCATCAGCCATGCGGTAGTTTCTGCCCTTGCAGCGGAAATTGGCGGCGGTGATGCCAAAGGTGCTGCTGCCGGGGCATTAGCCGCAGAACTGGCCGCGATAACATTGGATAAAACATTCAATGATCCAATGAAAATTCAGGCGGGCGGCAAAATCATCGGCAACGTTGCAGGGGCCATTGCGACCAACAGCGCCAAAGGCGCTAACAGTGGGGCTAATGCCGGGGAAATTGTTATTCTCTTTAACCACCTGAACTCCATGAATGCCTACAATCTGGCTAGAGAGCTCCAGGAAGCCAATAAGCAAGGAACGCCTACCGAAACAATCTGGAACAAATACAACAAACTGAGCGCTGCGCAACGGGCAGAAATGTTGTCTGCCTGTGCCGGGAACGGTGGGTTATGCACTCTAACCTATCAGGCCGAAATGGACGGCGGGATAAAAACAGCGGATGCTATTAGTGGCTTAAGATGGATGTTTGACTTATCGGCTGAGGATGTTCATCGTATCAGCCAGTTTGTGACGACAGAAAACCAGAACGATTTAGGGCTGTTGTATAACTCGCTGCCTGCCTGGGAAAAAGGTGCACTGATAGCCAAAGAGGCGGTAGAATCTGCCGGTATTGGTGGCGCTATCGGCGGTAAAGCTTCCATTGCTTCGATTGTTGGGAAGAGTAAACAGCCTTATCAGCCGAATAAAGGTGCTGTTGGTAATATGGGGGAGTTTTTTAGACAGCCAGGATTTGGAAGCCAAATAAAGAATAGCTCAAGTAAAACCAGCCAAATCTATCAAGGCCAAAGTGTTTATCAAGCTAAAGATGTGGTCGGAGATCATATAGCTAAAGGCGATAAATATTATCTTGATGGAATGCATAAAAATCATATTGAAATCTTTGATAAGAATGGGAAATTCAAATCTGTTCTTAATTTAGATGGTTCATATAATGAGGTTAAAACCCAAAAAGCAATGATTGAAGGACGGAGATTGCCAAAATGATAGACCATATTCCTCTTGATAGAATGAAAAAAGACTTTTTGCTCATTCTCAACCAAAAATCTATTGGCACGATAGATACGGATAACCTATCAATAAACTACAATGACCACTTAGATAAAAGACTAAAAAGATATTTAACTTTATTATGTGGTACCGCTGAGTTGCTAGCCGATGCAACAGAAAATGGAGATGAAATGACTACACAGGCAGCCTTATTAAGAATCCGTAGTCATTCAATGAGTTTATCTAGTTTCTTTGAAGCAATAACTGAAGATGCAGAAGTATTGCTTCATCTGAATGGTTGGCCAAAGATCCCTGACAATTACATTTATCCATCTAGTAAATAATAATCTCAGCCATTATGAACCGAAAGCCCACATCACGCGGGCTTTCGACCTTTTGTCAGCAATCATCGGCAGCATTGCAACCAACAGCGCCAAAGGCGCTAACAGTGGGGCTAATGCCGGGGAAATTGTTATTCTCTTTAACCACCTGAACTCCATGAATGCCTATAATCTGGCTAGAGAGCTCCAGGAAGCTAATAAGCAAGGAACGCCTACCGAAATAATCTGGAACAAATACAACAAACTGAGCGCTGCACACCGGGCAGAAATGTTATCTGCCTGTGCCGGGAACGGTGGGTTATGCACACTGACCTATCAGGCTGAAATGGACGGCGGGATAAAAACAGCGGATGCTATTAGTGGTCTGAGATGGATGTTTGATTTATCAGCTGAAGATGCCCATCGTATTAGCCAGTTTGTAACGACAGAAAACCAGAACGATTTAGGGCTGTTATATAACTCGCTGCCTGCCTGGGAAAAAGGTGCGCTGATAGCCAAAGAGGCGGTAGAATCTGCCAGTATTGGTGGCGCTATCGGCAGTAAAGCTTCCATTGCTTCGATTATTGGGAAACGCCGAGGAAGCGCAATACCGGTACCAGAGCCAATAGTCGCTTCTAATGGGCTAACTTACAAATCAAACCCTAAACATACTCCCGGAGGTGATGGAAATCGCAAAAATGCAGGAATAGAACCTAGAGACTCTCTAATTCTTTTTGAAAACTCTATACCAAGCTCAAAAAACTATAACAATAAAGAGGTTCGATTCTCAGTAGATAAGAACGGTAATGTTCACCGATTCGAAGGAACTAACGGAGAATATCATTGGAATGGCAGCTCCGGAGATATTAACAATTCCTTAACAAGCAAACAGGTGCCAAGTGATATTCAGAAAAAACTAGGGGTGAAACTAAAATGATTTATGGTGATCCATTTTACTTTTCTCTTCAATTTGACATTGTTGAGTCATGGAACTCTCCAGATAGCTTTTGGAAAAATGGAATATTTTCTTTCTATTTAGAAGGGAATAAATTATTTGACATTGTTGATGTTTTCGAATTAAGAACAACAATTGGATTTTACTCAAATATGAAAATAGATGAGTTAGCATGTAATGATATTCCCTTTGATCCTATTACCTTATACAGAAATGCAGAAAGTTATTTTACAGGGGAAGGAGAAGATCTTATTGATGGCTTGTTTGATATGACTTGTACTGCAATGGGGGATAATGGCTATTATATTTATTTTATGAAAACAAGCCAAAATGATCGCCTAATTTGGAGTATTGATGATGGGAATACAATAAAGGAGACATTATTACCTGCCGGTACAGTTGATTCTGTAATTCAAAAAATGTCACAATGTCCGTTAACTAAAATATCTACTAATGACTCGTAAGTCTAGATAAAACTCTAATCCCAGTCAGCTACGGCTGGGATTATTTTAACTTGGCGGATTAGATTAAATAAGGATAAATATTTTCTATTTATCAGTCTAATGCAGAGTTAGGATTAAAAATTCCAACCATCTCAGCCAGTTTGTAACGACAGAAAACCAGAACGATTTAGGGCTGTTATATAACTCGTTACCCGCCTGGGAAAAAGGCGCGCTGATAACCAAAGAGGCGGTAGAATCTGCCGGTATTGGTGGCGCTATCGGCGGTAAAGCTTCCGTTGCTTCGATTGTTGGGAAGAATCGTAATGTTGGCAACACAATAGATTCAGGCAAAACTAAAGAAACTCAAATATGGACGGAAACGAAGAAAAAAGAACCTGTAGCAAATGCTTATGGTCACTGGGATAAACATAAAAGTAAATTCCCTGAATATCAGAATTCAAAACAATATGTTGAAGCCACCCATAATTTTATTAAAAATCCTCCGAAAGGAACTTTAATCAAAACCCGAGCTAATGGAGATACTTTATATTACAATTCAGAGACAAATATTTTCGCAGTAAAAAATGCGGATGGTGTTCCTAAAACAATGTTTAAACCAAATCCAGTAGATCATGGATATAAAACAAATTTGGATTACTTCAATGCACAAAAATAATAGATTATATGTATGCCGTGTATGTGGTGCAGAACAATTAGATCCTCCGTGGGGTGGAGATGGCAATTCACCAACGTTTGATATTTGTGATTGCTGTGGGGTGGAATTTGGCTATGAAGATGCTACTTTAACAGCATTAAAAAATTACAGATCTAAGTGGTTGGATAAAGGCGCAAAGTGGAATTTCGAAAGATCCAAGCCAGAAAATTGGTCACTAGAGGAGCAGATATCAAATATACCTAAAGAATATTTGTAAAATTTAAGAGTCTACAAATGGATTTGCGTGATCTCTTGTTAATGAAATGATTATCCTCCCGTGTTAGCAGTACGCTAACACGGGGAATTATCAGCCAGTTGATTGATTAAACACACGTTCAAGCAAGCCCTGAGCGTTTTCAGTGCCGGGAATTGACATACCCATAAGTTATCTGTTCCAAAAAAATTGCGAAATTTTCGACCTATCGTATAACAGACAGAGAATATAAGTACAGTTACTAACTTTTTCCCGGTGACACAATGAGTAATAAACGTCTTTTTGAAAAAATAGATTATAACAGTGATTCAGAGTGGGTTATGAAGGAGTTTTTTAATTCTATATATTCCCAAGGTGAATTTTTATGGGCTTTACCGCTTGTTCTAAAAAAGGACGGGTGTGGAGTTAATGAAACCTATTGTATTTTTCCAAACTTAGATGATCCCGATCCTGAAATACCATTTTGAAGGAATAATGTTCGGTGTATGGGAAGGTGAAGTTATTGTTTCTGAATCCATCGGCTTTGAATATATAAAACTAGCCTGTGAGAAATATCTTCAATTACATCCAGAAGATACAGAGCAAGTAAAATCCTTACTTGCTCAACTCCCTTAAACCAGAAAGATCCCAGTACCAAAAGCTGGGATCTTTTCTTAATACGCTTGAACAACTGCCAACTTGGGAAAAAGGTGCACTAATAGCCAAAGAGGCGGTAGAATCTGCCGATATTGGTGGCGCTATCGGCGGTAAAGCTTCGGTTGCTTCGATTATTGAGAAGAATAAACAGCCTTATCAGCCGAATCAGGGTGCTGTTGGTAATATGAATGAATTCCTGAAACAACCGGATTTTGGGAGCCAAATTAAAGGAAATACTCAAAAAACTAGTAAAATGTATGATGGGCAGAGTATTTATTCTGCAAAAAGTGACATTGATAAATATATCAAAAAAGGCGATCAGATTTACTTAGATGGTGATCATAAGAATCATCTTGAAATTTTTGATAAAAGAGGAAATTTTAGAGTTGTGCTTAACTTGGATGGTTCAATTAATGATGCTAAAACTAAAGCTGCGGAGGGGAGAAAATTAAAATGATGAAAACTCTAAACAAACTTAGCTATTGTATTAATTTACTCTCACTTAGGAAAAATATCCAATCTGAGTTAAATCTGAATTTAGATATTACCGAAAAATACAAGGAATATATTTATGATTTTGAACAGGCAGTGATGTTACTTAACAGAACTATTGAAGAAAATGATCAAATAGCTATTCAATGTGCGCTGACAAGAGTTCGGATTACATCATTGAATCTGTCTAATCTATATGCAGATATTATCGACGATGTTGTATCAATAAACAGTCAGGACTTGTGGCCTGAGATTCCAGAAGATTACAAAATACCTGATCATTATAACTATCCTCGAAACAAATAACTCACAACCCCAGCCACGGCTGGGGCTTATTTACCTGTCAGTTACTATTTACTTATCAGAGAAAATTATTTAAAAAGAGGGTAACAATAACATCAGATAAAACATTCAGCGATCCAATGAAAATTCAGGCGGGTGGCAAAATCATCGGCAGCGTTACCCACAGCGCCAAAGGCGTTAACAGTGGTGCCAATGCCGGGGAAATTGTGAGATCTCTGACCTCACCTAACAAAGCGCTGATTTTTTTATCCGGCATTTTGTCAGTAATAAATAATAAGTGCGCTTTCTCAAGCGCACCTTATTTATTACTTCAATTAATCATAATACGGACTAGCTATTAATCATCGCATGCATTTCCTGTACAGAAATCACCTGCTCAGTTGGATCAGCACTCAGTGCCATTGTTGTAGCAAATCCACCATTTAATGTGGTGTCATAATGCACTTTATATTGCAGTGCACTGCGGCGAATAAGTTTGGAATCTTCAATCGCCTGACGACCCGCAGTCGTGTTTACAATATAGCTATATTCACCATTTTTGGTTCTATCCTGAATATGCGGACGCCCTTCGTGAACTTTATTCACCAGACGAGGGTTAATCCCCGCTTCACCTAGCACAACCGCAGTACCGTGAGTCGCATCCAGTTCAAAGCCCTGTTTCAGCAATTTAGCGGCCAAATCCACAACCCGGCCTTTATCACCTTCACGCACGGACAAAAGTGCTCTACCATTTTGCGGAATTCTGGCGCTACACCCCAATAGTGCCTTTGAGAAAGCTTCGGCAAATGTACGCCCAACCCCCATCACTTCGCCGGTTGACCGCATTTCAGGCCCCAGAATCGGATCCACACCTGGGAATTTGTTGAAAGGCAATACAACTTCTTTCACCGAATAGTATGGTGGAATGATCTCCTGAGTTGCATCTTGCTCAACCAGAGATTGACCAACCATCACACGAGCCGCAACTTTCGCCAGTGGTAAACCGGTCGCTTTAGAAACAAATGGCACAGTACGAGCCGCACGCGGGTTGACTTCAATCAGATAAACTTCGTCATTCTTGACAGCAAACTGGACATTCATCAAGCCACGTACACCCAATTCAAACGCCAGTTCTTCTACCTGCTGACGCATGACATCCTGGATTTCCTGACTTAGGGTGTAAGCAGGCAATGAACAAGCTGAGTCGCCGGAATGCACACCGGCCTGTTCAATATGTTCCATAATGCCGCCGATCAATACACGCTCACCGTCACAGATAGCGTCAACATCCACTTCCACTGCATCATCAAGGAAACAATCAAGCAATACTGGGGCATCATTAGAGACATTGACCGCCGTCTGGAAGTAACGACGTAGGTCAACTTCGTCATATACGATTTCCATCGCACGGCCACCCAAAACATAGGATGGACGAACCACCAACGGATAACCCAGAATATTTGCCTTCTCAACTGCCCGTTCTATCGTGGTCACTGTGGCATTTTCGGGTTGTTTCAGGCCAAGGCGATTTACCGCCTGTTTGAAACGTTCACGGTCTTCCGCACGATCAATCGCATCCGGGCTGGTACCAATAATGGGAACACCGGCAATTTCCAGTTCACGAGCTAATTTCAGCGGAGTCTGCCCACCATATTGAACAATCACCCCTTTTGGCTGCTCAACACGCACAATCTCAAGAACATCTTCCAAAGTCACCGGTTCGAAATAGAGACGGTCCGAAGTATCGTAATCTGTTGAAACGGTTTCCGGGTTACAGTTCACCATGATGGTTTCATACCCATCTTCACGCAGTGCCAAGGCCGCATGAACACAACAATAGTCGAATTCAATCCCCTGCCCAATACGATTAGGGCCACCACCCAATACCATGATTTTTGGCTTGTCACTATTCGGATTAGCCTCACACTCATCTTCATAAGTGGAATACATGTATGCAGTATCAGTCGCAAATTCTGCCGCACAGGTATCAACGCGCTTGTAAACCGGATACAGATTATATTTGTGGCGCAGTTTGCGGATCTCTTTTTCGGCCACACCGACCAGTTTCGCCAAACGTGCATCAGCAAAACCTTTACGCTTCAGATGGCGCAGGAAGTCGGCCGTCAAGCTGTTAATGCCCTGCTCTGCTACTTGCTCTTCCAATCGCACGAGTTCTTCAATTTGCACTAAGAACCAGCGATCAATATCAGTCAGGTTAAAAACACCATCAACAGACATACCCGCACGGAAAGCATCCGCGATATACCAGATACGTTCAGCACCTGCATCTTTTAATTCGCGACGAATTTTAGTCAATGCTTCTGGATCATCTAAACTGACTTTCGGGTCAAAACCGGTTGCCCCCACTTCCAAACCACGCAATGCTTTTTGCAGAGATTCTTGCTGAGTGCGACCAATCGCCATCACCTCACCAACAGATTTCATCTGGGTTGTCAGACGATCATTGGCTCCAGCAAATTTCTCGAAATTAAAGCGAGGAACTTTAGTAACTACGTAGTCGATAGAAGGTTCAAAGGAAGCTGGCGTGCGACCACCAGTGATATCATTCATCAATTCGTCAAGGGTATAGCCCACAGCCAATTTAGCGGCAATTTTAGCGATCGGGAAACCTGTCGCTTTCGAAGCCAGCGCAGAAGAGCGAGAAACGCGTGGATTCATTTCGATGATAACTAAACGGCCATTTTTTGGGTTCACCGCAAACTGTACGTTAGATCCCCCAGTTTCTACACCGATTTCACGCAATACCGCCATCGAAGCGTTACGCATGATTTGATACTCTTTATCCGTCAGCGTTTGCGCCGGAGCGACCGTGATGGAATCACCGGTGTGAATCCCCATTGCATCAAAGTTTTCAATAGAGCAGACGATAATGCAGTTATCGTTTTTATCCCGCACAACTTCCATTTCATACTCTTTCCAACCAATCAGAGATTCATCAATCAAGAGTTCGTTGGTTGGTGAAAGATCCAGGCCACGCTCACAAATTTCCTCGAATTCTTCGCGGTTATAAGCAATACCGCCACCACTTCCTCCCATAGTAAAGGAAGGGCGGATAATACAAGGAAAACCGACTTGATCAGCAACTGCCAGCGCTTCTTCCATTGAATGAGCGATACCAGAACGCGGAGTTTCCAAGCCAATCTTTTTCATTGCTATATCGAAACGGCGGCGATCTTCCGCTTTGTCAATCGCATCTGCGGTAGCGCCAATCATGGTAACGCCAAACTCTTCCAGTACTCCCTGACGCTCTAGTTCTAGCGCACAGTTCAGTGCAGTTTGTCCGCCCATTGTTGGCAGAATCGCATCGGGGCGCTCTTTTTCAATGATTTTACGTACCACTTCCCAGTGGATCGGCTCAATGTAAGTGGCATCGGCCATTTCTGGATCAGTCATAATAGTAGCAGGGTTCGAGTTCACCAGAACGACACGATAACCTTCTTCCCGTAACGCTTTACAAGCTTGTGCTCCCGAGTAGTCGAATTCACAAGCCTGACCAATGACAATTGGACCCGCTCCCAAGATCAGGATACTTTTAATATCAGTACGTTTTGCCATTTTATTTTCTCCTGATTACTTGGTGTTATGACGATTATTTTTCTGACAATACTGCTCAATGAGTTCAATAAAGTGATCAAATAACGATGCAGTCTCATGTGGACCGGGGCTAGCTTCTGGATGCCCCTGGAAGCTGAATGCAGGTTTATCGGTACGATGAATCCCTTGCAACGTACCGTCAAACAGAGATTTATGAGTAACGCGCAAATTTGACGGCAGTGATTTTTCATCCACAGCAAAGCCGTGGTTTTGTGCAGTAATCATTACAACATTACATTCAAGATCTTTCACCGGATGGTTACCACCATGATGGCCGAATTTCATTTTCATAGTTTCAGCTCCACTGGCTAACGCCAACAATTGGTGTCCAAGGCAGATACCAAAGATCGGAATCTCTGTCTCAAGCAGGGTTTTGATTGCATCGACTGCATAACCACAAGGTGCCGGATCTCCTGGCCCATTGGACAAGAAAATACCATCTGGATTCAGCTTCAATACATCCTCAGCCGGTGTCTGAGCGGGAACCACTGTCAGGCGGCAGCTACGATCCACCAGCATTCGCAAGATATTACGTTTTGCGCCAAAGTCATAAGCAACAACATGATAAGGCAGATCCTGTTCTTGCTTATCTTCCGGTAATCCCCCCGCCAACGTCCAGCTCCCCTGTAACCACGGATAAATCTGTTTAGTTGTCACCTCTTTTGCTAAATCCATCCCCTCCAGCCCCGGAAACGCTTGCGCTTTTTCCAGTGCAACCTGAGCGTCAATCTGTTTACCTGCTATAATACAACCATTCTGTGAACCCTTTTCTCTTAACAAACGTGTCAGTTTACGGGTATCGATATCTGCTATCGCAACAATATTATGACGTTTAAGGTAATCGGAAAGTGTTTCTTCGCAGCGGAAGTTACTGGTCAACAGTGGTAGATCACGAATCACTAGCCCTTGGGCCTGTACTTTTAGTGATTCTTTATCGACTGAGTTAACACCGACATTACCAATATGGGGATAAGTAAGAGTGACAATTTGGCGGGAATAGGAAGGGTCTGTGAGAATTTCTTGATATCCGGTCATCGAGGTATTGAAAACCACTTCCCCAACTGCCGCCCCTTCCGCACCTATGGCACGACCGTGGAATTGGGTTCCATCTTCCAGAACCAATATAGCTGACTTAATCAAAACACCCTCCAAAGAATAATTACTCGCAATTAGTGCATATTAATTCAGATTTATTCCTCAAAATCAATGCCAAAGCTGCTTTTTAGGCAAAATTTTGGCAAATTGCGCGCATTCTAATGATGAGAGGGAGAGTTGTCTACAAAAAATGTTACTTTTCTTATTTTTTTACACATTTCACTGAGTGAATTAATGAAATAAGACTAAAAACAGCAATAAAACTAATTTAGAAAACGGTAATCAGCATAGAAAACTTGATTCTCAGATGAAAAGTTGAAAATAATCATGAAAAGGAGAAAAAAGCAGAAAATTAAGGTTAGAAATAAGATAAAAATAGAAAAAAAAACTAAAAAGCAATGAAAATAAACAAAGAAATTAAAAATCGCACAATAAAATATTTAATTATGCGATATCAATAAGTTGTAAAAATTTTCTTTCAAAGTAAGTCGAGATTTAGCACATCTTTCATATCAAAAAGACCACTATTTTTACCACTCAGCCATAAAGCAGCCTTTACAGCGCCATTTGCAAATGTCATCCGACTGGAAGCCTTATGAGTTATCTCTACTCTCTCCCCAATATCTGCAAACATAGCGGTATGCTCTCCCACGATATCCCCTGCACGGACAGTTGCAAAACCAATACTTTTTGGATCACGTTCACCGGTATAACCTTCACGGGCATAGACAGCACACGCTTTAAGATCCCGCCCCAAAGCATGAGCAATAGATTCTCCCATTGCTAAAGCTGTTCCTGATGGAGCATCCACTTTATGGCGGTGATGTGCTTCAATAATTTCGATATCACTATACTCGCCCATCACTTTCGCTGCTTTTTCCAATAATTTAAGCACCAGATTTACACCAACACTGAAATTCGCAGCAAATACAATCGGGATATCAGCAGAAGCCTCTTTAATTGCCTGTTTACCAGCCTCATCAAAGCCAGTTGTACCGATCACTATCGCTTTACCGTTCTGGCGACAAATTTCAAGATGAGTCAACGTTCCTTCCGGACGGGTAAAATCGATAAGGATATCAAAATCATTAACGATACTTTTCAGGTCATCACAAACAGTCACACCTGTATGACCAATACCCGCCAACTCTCCGGCATCTGCGCCAATCAGAGAAGAACCGGAGCGTTCCAAAGCTGCACCAAGAGCAACACCATCTATTTGATATATGGCCTGAATCAACTGACGTCCCATACGCCCACCAGCGCCAACAATAGCAACACGAATATCTGTATCAGCCATAAGCCCTCACTATATTTAACACGATGAACAGTCAGATGAATGCTCTAAATAAAGAGTATATGCAATACTTTATTCTTATTTATCTTGATAATTTAGCTAATTTCTTTAACTTCAACACGTAACTCTTTTGGCACTTCAAATACAATATTTTCTTCTCTACCGTGTAATTCTTGGACGGAATCAGCACCAAGATATTTCAAGCGTTCAATAACTTGCTGAACTAAAATATCCGGTGCCGAAGCGCCCGCGGTTACGCCAACCAAAGAGATGCCGGTAATCCACTCTTCTTTAATATCCTCAGCAGAATCTATCAAGTAAGCAGGTTTACCAACCCGCTGAGCTAACTCAGCAAGGCGATTAGAGTTAGATGAATTCTTCGAACCCACAACCAAAACAACATCGGCGTCAGACGCCAGATCCCGTACCGCTTCCTGGCGGTTAGTCGTCGCATAGCAGATATCATCTTTACGGGGACCAACGATGTTTGGGAATCGCGCATTAAGTGCATCAATCACTTCTGAAGTATCATCAACAGATAATGTGGTTTGAGTCATAAAACACATGTTGTCTTCATCTTTGACTTTCAAGTTCCATACATCTTCCGGAGATTCAACCAGATACATTCCACCTTCCGCATTGTTGTACTGACCCATTGTACCTTCAACTTCGGGATGTCCAGCGTGACCAATCAGAATAGCTTCTTTGCCTTTGCGGCTGGCTCTTGCTACCTCCATATGGACTTTAGTCACTAGAGGACAAGTCGCATCGAACAACATTGTCAAATTGCGAGAACGTGCTTCAGCACGAATAGCCTGTGAAACACCATGTGCCGAAAAAATCAGAATCGCATCATCCGGTACTTCTGAAATTTCTTCAATAAAGATAGCACCCCGCTTGCGCAGGTTATCTACAACATAACGGTTATGCACAACTTCATGACGAACGTAGATCGGCGCACCATATAATTCCAGCGCACGCTCTACAATACTGATAGCACGGTCAACACCAGCACAAAAACCGCGGGGGTTAGCCAGCAATATCTGCATGGTTTTCCTCCAATTGTGGATCAATTTCCAACACTTCAATTTCAAACGTGACGTTCTGATCAGCTAACGGGTGATTGAAATCAACAGTCACAGATTCTTCTGTTACAGCTTTGACTATGCCCGGCATTTCACTGCCATTCATTGCCGTAAATAACATTATAGTGCCAATTTCAGGAATACCCGTTTCAGCAAAATCACGCGGAGTAAAATATTGGATCAGATCAGGATTTGGTTTACCAAATACATTCTCACCAGCCAGAGTAAAGGTATGTTTATCTCCGTCTTTTAGCCCAGTAAGCTGCTGTTCCAAAGGTGAAGAAAGGGTTCCATCACCTAAACGAAATAATGCAGGTTTGCCCTGAGTGTGAGTGGAGTCGACAATAGAGCCATCTTGCAGTTTTAAAGTGAAGTGCAGTAAAACTGCACTATTCGCCTGCACCTGATTTGACATATTACTTATCCCACTTTGATGGTCTTTTCATCCGGGCTTAGAAAGCTATCAATGATAACCAATCCAGCCCCGATACATATCGCCATATCAGCGATATTAAAAGTTGGAAAGTGCCAATCACCGACATAAAAATCAATAAAATCGATGACAAAACCATGAACCAACCGGTCAAACAGATTACCCAATGCTCCACCAATAATCAGGGCATAAGCGATATTACTCAGTTTCTTCTTTGCACTGGCACGATACATCATCACCATCAGTACAACTGAAATAGCAACGGCAATGAATGCAAAGAACCAACGCTGCCAACCATCTTTCTCTGCAAGGAAACTAAAAGCCGCCCCAAAATTCTGGGCATAAGTCAGATTAAAATAAGGTATCAACGGAACGGATTCATACAGATGAAAGTGTTGCAACACTAGCTGCTTACTACCCAGATCCAAAATCAATACCACAACAACTAACCAAAGCCAGCGAAGGCCGGTGGAGCAAATGGGTTTATTCATCAGGCAAACTTACGCTCTTCGCCGTTACCGGCAACATTAGTTACACAGCGGCCACAAAGTTCTGCATGTTCCGCCACCAATCCCACATCTTTAGCGTAATGCCAGCAACGAGGACATTTTTCGCCATCCGCTTTGCGGAAAGCAATTTTCAGACTACCGATTTCGCTTTGTTGCGCATCTTCACCAGCCTGCTCATAATCTGCAACAACAACCTGAGATGTTAGCAGAACAAAACGCAATTCATCTCCGAGGCTATTCAGTTTATCCGCCAATTCATTATCGGCGTACAGCGTCACCGCGGCTTCCAGTGAACTACGGATATGTTTGTCTGCGCGTGCCTGCTCCAGCACTTTGTTAACCTCACCACGCACAGCCAACAAATCAGCCCAGAAAACATCATTCATTGGTTCGCCTGCGGCCAGACCAAACAAACCGTCGTACCACTCTTCGGTAAATACATATTGAGCACGTTTGCCACCAGGCAACTCATTCCAAACTTCATCAGCAGTAAAGGAGAGGATAGGCACCATCCAGCGAACCAATGCTTCCGCAATATGATACAGCGCAGTCTGACAACTGCGACGAGCCAAACTATCGCTCTTAGCGGTGTATTGACGGTCTTTAATGATATCGAGATAGAACGATCCCATCTCCACGGAACAGAATTGCATCATACGTTGAACAACGGTGTGGAAATCATATCTATCGTAACATTTGGTAATGTCCGCTTGCGCCGCTTGAGCACGCCCCACAGCCCAACGATCCAACACAGCCATCTCTTCTGGTTTAACCCTATGCTGTTCAGGATCGAAACCATTCAGGTTTGCCAGCAGGAAACGCGCCGTGTTACGGATACGACGATATGCATCAGCAGAGCGTTTCAAAATCTCATCGGATACCGCAATTTCACCAGTGTAATCGGTAGAAGCAACCCATAGACGCAGAATATCTGCCCCTAATTTATCCATGACATCCTGCGGACTGATGGTATTACCGATAGATTTAGACATCTTACGGCCCTGACCATCCACAGTGAAACCATGCGTTAACACCTGACGGTAAGGTGCTTTACCTTTTATTGCCGTTGAGATCATCAGGGAAGACATAAACCAGCCACGGTGCTGATCTGAACCTTCAAGATAGATATCCGCAGCGTTACCCTGGAATTCAGGGCGGGCATCAACCACCGATGCGTGAGTTGATCCCGAATCGAACCAGACATCCAACGTATCAAAAATTTTGACATAGTTAGCCGCATCATCACCTAACAGTTCGGCTGGCTCCAGATCCCACCACGCCTGAATACCGCCAACTTCAACACGTTTTGCAACTTCTTCCATCAATTCGATAGTACGTGGATGAAGCTCTTCCGTCTCTTTATGGACAAAAAGAGACATCGGCGTACCCCAAGTACGTTGACGTGAAATACACCAGTCAGGGCGATTTTCAACCATTGCCTCAATACGAGCCTGACCCCAACCCGGTATCCACTCAACCCCTTTGATCTCCTGCAACGATTGTTTACGCAGACCATTTTGCTCCATGCTGACAAACCACTGCGGCGTGGCACGGAAAATGATAGGTGTCTTATGGCGCCAGCAGCAAGGATAACTGTGCTGTAATTTTTCCAAATGCAACAACGCATTGTTTTCACTCAGGATATTCAGCACAACATCATTCGCTTTAAAGACAAACACACCATCCAGAGAAGGATAAGTACCGGGCAGGTAGCAACCATTAGGGCCAACCGGGTTTGCAACTTCCAAGCCATATTTCTGACCAAGAACAAAGTCGTCCGGGCCGTGACCTGGGGCCGTATGCACAGCACCGGTACCCGCATCCAAAGTCACGTGATCACCCAGTACAACCGGTGAATCAAAACCCATAAATGGATGTTTAAAGCGCAATAACTCCAACGCAGCACCCGCACAATTCCCTAGCACTGTCCACGAAGTTATACCCGCGCGCTGCATCACACTTTCTACCAAATCAGCAGCCAGGATCAGGCATTCACCCTCAATCTGTACTAATTGATAGCTAAATTCAGCATGCAAAGCGATCGCTCGGTTAGCCGGCAACGTCCACGGCGTGGTTGTCCAGATAACCAGAGAGACCGGTTGATCTGCTACCTGCACACCAAATTTCTCACAAACGGCAACTGCATCAACCGCATTAAAACGCACATCAATCGATGGAGAAGTTTTGTCGTAATACTCAACTTCTGCTTCGGCCAGTGACGAACGACAATCAGTACACCAGTGAACAGGCTTGGCACCTTTCAACAAATGACCATTAGCGATAATACGGCTCAATGCGCGAATAATGTCGGCTTCGGTCTTAAAGTCCATCGTCAAATATGGACGTTCCCAGTCACCTAATATGCCCAGACGGATAAAGTCTTTCTTCTGACCTTCAATTTGCTCTTTAGCATATTTGCGGCACTCGGCACGAAATTCAGCGGCGGAAAATTTTTCCCCCGGCTTACCAATAATCTGCTCAACCTTAAGCTCAATGGGTAAACCGTGGCAATCCCAACCAGGGATATATGGCGAATCATATCCCGCCATTCCTTTGGATTTAATAATAATATCTTTGAGAATCTTATTGACTGAGTGACCAATATGAATACTGCCATTCGCGTAAGGAGGGCCATCATGCAGAATAAATGTTTTTTTACCGGCTTTTGCTTTACGAATTACTTGATACAACCCATCTTTGTACCAACGTTTTAACATATCTGGTTCGCGCTTTGCTAAATCTCCGCGCATTGGAAACCCTGTTTCTGGCAGATTCAGGGTGTTTTTATAGTCACTCATTCGATTCTCAATTCCAATTTTCCGCTAGATACATGACACAGGTAGCTGCTTAAAAAATTCCTTCGCAGCAACCAAATCATTCGCAATTTGCTGCTTGAGTGCATCAAGGGAAGCAAACCGCTGTTCATTACGCAATTTTTTACGTAACACCACATCAATATAACGCCCATAGAGATCCATTTGGGTATCAATTAGATGTACTTCAAGTTGTTGACCCTGACCAGAGACTGTTGGACGTGTACCAATATTGGCAACACCCGGTAAAGGCTGGTCTCCCAAACCATAGACTTCAACAACATAAACGCCGTGTACCGGAACCACTAATCGTTTTAACGGCAAATTTGCTGTTGGAAAACCAATAGTGCTCCCTAGTCGCTTACCATGAACGACCCGGCCACAAATGCTGTATGGATGTCCCAATAATGTTTCGGCTAATACCAAATCATCATCTTGCAGTGCTTGACGGATAGCTGTGCTGCTAATCCGTAAACCATCATCACAAAAACTTTCACTGCTGGTCACATCAAAGCCGTATGTCTCACCGGCTCGCTGCAAAAAGGCAAAATCACCACTGCGAGATTGACCAAAACGAAAGTCGTCTCCTACAGCGAGAAACTTAACACCCAATTTTTCCACCAGCAACCGTGAAACAAAGGCTTCTGGCGTATTTGCCGCAAAATTTCTATCAAATTTCACGCATAATAAATAATCCACTCCACATTGGGCGAGATATTTGGCTTTATCCCTTAATCTCGTTAGACGCGCAGGAGCATTACCCTTAGCAAAAAACTCCAAAGGTTGTGGTTCAAAAATCATGACCATTACTGGTAATCCCAGACGCTGCCCTTCGTGTTTTAAGTGTTTCAGTAGTGCCTGATGACCTCTGTGGACACCATCAAAATTACCAATCGTCAACACGCAACCGCGGTGACATGTCCGGATATTACGTATACCGCGAATTAGCTCCATAGCTGGCTCAATACCCTGGAAATTACCAAATTATACCTTGTACAAAGCTCAAGGTTAACCCACCATCATAAGATGATTTAAATCAATAGCCCTGATTCATACAACAAAAACGAGCAGGAATCCCGAAAAATATTCATTTTATTTCTATCTGGACTATTCAATGAGATTTTTATTGTGAAAGACTGTATTCCCACTAAGTAAACTGATAAAATCCTGCGCCATCACAACGAAACAAGTTGCCGCGGTACAACGGCGCTTATTTGCACAAATCCATTGACAAAAGAAGGTTGAACAGGCATATTCCTCGGCCTTTGAATTGTCCTCGATAGAATATATTTGGGAGTTGGACCTTGGCTAATATCAAATCAGCTAAGAAACGCGCCATACAGTCTGAAAAACGTCGTCAGCATAACGCTAGCCGTCGTTCTATGGTGCGTACCTTTATCAAGAAGGTATATGCTGCTATCGCTACCGGCGATAAAGAAGCTGCGCAGAAAGCATTTCATGACATGCAACCTATTGTCGATCGTCACGCCTGTAAGGGTCTGATCCACAAAAACAAAGCAGCACGTCATAAATCTAATCTGACGGCGCAAATCAACGCAATGTAATAATTTGCGTTTGGGTTACTGAAAAACCGGCCTGCGCCGGTTTTTTTGTGTCTGCAGTTACTATCAATTATTTTTTAAGTACGCTTCTTAGATAGCACATTAAACAACGCAGAAAAATCTTTATTACATACCCTTTGAACAGCCGGGTGTTGAATCATTCGCTCAGCAAAAATCACATAATACTCTTCCTGCACGGCATCCAACCGACCAATCTCGGCAATATCATTATCTGTAAAAATATCATTGGTATACAAAGATGGCGCCACGAAAATCGCATTATGATACATACCAAACGCTTTCATTAACGCGGCATCATCAAACTCACCTAGTACTTCAACCTGAAGATTTTTATTACGTATCCAAGTCAACAATTTACGCCCCAACATAGAGCGACGCCCTGGAACCAATAAGCGACGTTCCTCCAAACATTCCGGGAAAGGTTTTTCCGGGATAGGTTGTCGGCAGAAGAAACTCACATCACATTCACCCAGTTTTACCGAGAACAGCCCTTCCTGTTGGGAAGAATCCACCGGGCAATCAGACAATATCATATCGAGTTTGTGCTGGCTGAGTTGTTCCAGCAACAACTCATGGGTTGATTCAAAACAACGTAGATGAATCTGCTCATGTTCCACAACCGCCGTTTTTAATACCTGGCTAACCAGACGTTTGGACAGTGCATCAGCAACACCAACATCAAATAAAAGATTAGATTCACGGCTGTAGTTAACGATATCCAACATCTCCTGGCTTAGCATAAACATCTTATCCGCATAGCGGAAGATAAGCTGTCCTAGCTCTGATGGCACTAATCCCCTGCCCTGACGTTTGAACAGTTTCCCTCCCAGACGCTCCTCCAGCGCTTTTATCTGTCCTGTGATCGTTTGAGGTGTTAGATAAAGCGCTTCTGCCGCCCCAACCACTGATCCTTCCTTGCAAACATGCCAGAAATAATAGAGATGATTAAAATTCAGATGTGACACCCGCATACGTTTTTCCTTATGTATCGCTTACGTCTGGTAGACAACGCCAGCCATACATTACTAATCCACCGTCTCCCGGTGATTTTCTGTTTTTTCACTACATAAAGTATCCGCGATACAATTTTAGTTGTTGTACCGCAAATACAAAAATGATGAGTCAGTCCAGAAATTTTCTCTAAAATGTAGAACTTCATTTGGCTAAGTTAATGAATTTATCCCCACTCTGCCATCACTTTTTCTTTGGTAAGACCATTCGTAACAAGCCATACCCCATAAACGCAGCGATGGTTGAACCTATCAGAATGCCAAGACGGGAATAGACACTGAAAGATTCATCCGCTCCTTCAAAAGCCAATCCTGAAATAAAGATAGACATAGTAAAACCGATTCCACAAAGAACAGAGACCGCAAATATCTGTTTAAGATTAATCTGCTGTGGCAATTTAGCAAATCCGATCTTAATAGAAATATAGCTAAAAAGAAAAATGCCCAATGGCTTACCAAGAAACAGAGCCACAGCAATACCTAACGGTAACATATCGGTCAAACCATTTAACGTAACGCCATTCAGGGCTACGCCTGCATTGGCAAATGCAAATAATGGCAAAATAAGATACGCCACCCAAGGATGCAAACCGTGCTCAAGTAATTCAGATGGTGAATGACCATTCTGACCACGCAGAGGAATCAGAAAACCAACAATGACGCCAGCTAGTGTTGCATGAACACCCGATTTCAAGATGCAAACCCAAAGGATAGTGCCAACAGCCAGATAAGCCGATGTTTTTTCGACACCACGCCAATTCATCCAAACCAGCAAAGCAATCATTGCCGCTGACAATCCAAGCGCCACAAGAGAAACCGTTTTGGTATAAAACAGAGCGATAATCACAATAACGCCCAGATCATCAATAATCGCGAGTGCCAACAAGAAAACCTTGAGTTCTATTGGCACCCGCTTAGACAATAGCGCCATCACCCCCAAGGCAAAAGCAATATCGGTTGCCGCAGGAATAGCCCACCCTTGACGGGTAAATTCATCATTGCCATTAAATAACAGATATATCAGTGCCGGAGCGGCCATACCTCCTATCGCCGCTATTACCGGAAATATTGCCTTATCACGCCCCGCTAAAGAACCTTCCAGCAATTCCCGCTTGACTTCCAGACCAACAATCAAAAAGAAGACAGCCATTAAGCCGTCATTAATCCATAACAATAAAGGCTTATTGATCTCCAGTGCAGCGAATTGCACTACCATCGAAATATTAAGAAATTGCTGATAAATACCCTGTAATGGCGAGTTTGCCATTATCAGCGCAATAATGGCAGCAATGATAAGAAGGAGCCCTCCAGCCGCTTCTAATTTCAGGAATTGACGAATAATTGCTGTCACGATGATTAACCTCTGAAACTGATCGAGCTTAAATGGTACTCTAGCTATGGTTTCGAAAAAAATCGATTTTATAACCAGAATAATTCGATATAACCGATCTATTGATGATCTACATCTCAATAAAATAGATTATCAATCAGAGGAAATCGTTAAGTGAAGCGTGCCTATTTATTTTACATTAGCACCAATTTCCCGCATCTTAGCCAAAATGCGGTTTAAATCATCTTCTGATAGTGTTAACTGTGTTGCTATA
Source organism: Photorhabdus sp. S10-54 (assembly GCF_963878145.1). Lineage (NCBI taxonomy): Bacteria > Pseudomonadati > Pseudomonadota > Gammaproteobacteria > Enterobacterales > Morganellaceae > Photorhabdus > Photorhabdus sp. S10-54. The sequence continues at coordinate 105,114 of NZ_CAWNXG010000008.1, forward strand.
TATACCCTTCATCTTTCAAACTGCTGCTTTGTTGGCAGCTTTCACTCACCCCAGTCACATAGTTATCTATGCTCCTGGGGATTCGTTCACTTGCCGCCGCGCTGCAACTCGAAATCTATTAGGTATAGAATAGAATGTGCGGAGAAATAACACGTGGCATTTTCCCGCCCGTGTATTTTCTCCATTGATTGTTACCGGAAACTCCCGCTAAATCGGCCATTTGTTCTCCCGTGAAACCTAATTCTTCTTTGAGTTTAATGAGATCTTCTGTAGTAGGAGGAGAATAATTGCCGATCAGTCGCATAAGTATTCCAGAACAAAGCCCCTTACGGGGCCAATTAATTAAATGAATTTGAGCGCTACCTTATATTATTACACAATAAAAAGCAGCCCTTTTAGGGTTAATTGTCAATGTTGATCGATTAATTTTTCACCTCAAAATATTAGTATTCAATATGACTTCATATTATGCAAAATATATTTTTTCAGAATTTATATAGCTAGATAATTTCTAAGGATTCGACAGAAAAGATAAAATAAGACAATAATAACGAGAAAACAGCATGAACAATTAACAGGTATTAAAACTGGTCATATTGCAATCTTTAAATACAAAAAAAGAATTAAGAATATTATTAATATACACTAATCATTTGAAAAACAAATCAATATCGATTAATAAACAACAAATCATCTTTACATCCAATAACATTTTTTCTTTTAGTAGGCATTATTGAGTGATATTCCTCACTATTAGTGACAATAATTGGCGATATAATCTGAATTTTATTCTCTTGAAGAAATTCCAGATCAAAATTAACTAATACCTCACCGGCAACTACTCTCTGCCCTTCTATAATTTGCAAATTAAATCCCGCTCCTTGCAAACCTACCGTTTCAATACCAATATGAATTAATAACTCCACTCCTTGATCGGAAATTAAACCAATAGCATGTCCAGTCGGAGTAATCATTGAAACCTTGCCATTAAAAGGCGATTTAACCACACCTTCGGTAGGAATAATAGCAATACCATCACCAATAATTTTTTCAGAAAAAGTGTCGTCAGGTACTCTTGAGAGAGATTCTATTGTGCCGGTCATCGGAGAACGTAATATGATTTTCTTCTTTTTTGAAAAACGTGGCTTTATTAATACTATAGAATCAACATTAGATTCTAATTTCATTAATAAAGTGGATATAAATGCCACTAAGAAACTACTAAAAATGCCAAGCAAAATAAAAATAAAATTATTGCTATCTTTTTGCATATAAAAAGGTAATGACACCAATCCCGGTACACTAAAAGCAAATATTTTCACAGAGAAAATACCTATAATAGCGCCACCAACGGCTCCACCCATTAATGCAGCATAAAAAGGTTTTCTTAATTTAAGCGTAACGCCATACATTGCAGGTTCAGTTACGCCTAAAAAAGCAGAGAATGAAGATGAATAAGCTAATGATTTCATTTGCCTGTCTTTAGTTTTAATTGCGACTGCTAATGTCGCACCAGCTTGTGCAATATTACTCGCAAAACTGATGGGTAATAACATAAAATCGTATCCAAGAGATTTAAAATTAGCAAAAACACTTGGCAAAAAGGCATAATGCATTCCAGTAATAACTAAAATAGGTATCAATCCACCTAACAATAATCCCGCAAACGGTCCAGCCACGGAAAATAATATTAAAAGCCACTTTTCAATATACAAACCAATTGTATTTCCCAACGGTGCAGCAATAATCAATAAAATAGGTGCAGAAATTAATAAGACCAATAATGGTGTAAATATTATTTTCAATACCGTTGGAATAAACCTATCTACCCATCTATGAATATAACTGAGCAACCAAACCCCTAAAATAATTGGAATGGCAGTATAACTATAATGAATAGCGGGAATAGTAATACCAAATACACTGAAATATCCACCACCAGAACTGCTCACAAGATCAGATAATGTTGGATAAATTAAAATACACGCTAATGTGGCGGCAATAAATTCATTTGTTTTAAATTTTCTTGCCGCTGAAAAAGCCAAAAGAACAGGCAAAAAATAGAGAGGTGTATCAGAAAGAATATATAATAATTTATACTCATTACTCTGCTCTGAAACCCAATCCATCATATAGAAAAAAATTAATCCGCCTTTAAGTAAACCCGCCCCTACAATTGCAGGCAATATGGGAACAAATATGCCTGAAATGACGTCAAGAATATGACTAATGAAACCCTTTTTTGGACCATAATGATTTCCTTCATTTTCTTTTAACTGCTTAATTATTTCACTAAATATTTCAACAACTCTATTGCCAATAATTATTTGCAATTGCCCGCTGTGAAAATGTGCTCCAATAACCCCCTGCATTTTTCTGATCGCAGCAATATCTACTTTACTATCATCTATAATATTAAAACGCAATCTGGTAACACAATGCCAACTTTTATTTATATTTTCTTGTCCGCCAATAAATATAATGATCTCTTTTGCAAAATCTTCATCTCTCATTTTATTCACCACCTCCCAAAAAATCTAAATCACATAAATATACTCATCTAATACCATTAGCGATTGACACTTATTTGACGATCCATTTACTTATCATTCTCTGCCCTTATAACTATCATTAACCACCCGCTCTATATGAATGACTAAATAAATCAATTCATCATCGGGCACTTTCCATTGGTATTTCTCCCTCAGATATTTAATTAGCTTAACTGCACAGTTGTAGCTTTTGAAATACTTTTCTTCTATCAACTCTTGCAGAGAAAAATCCATCTCAATCGCAGAAGAATGCTCATTTTTATTTTGTCTAATCAGGAAATAGCGCAAATGCGTAATAAAACGAGAGTAATTTACCGAGGTTGTATCAAGGTTAACATGAAAATAGTAGTGAATAAGCTTAACCGTTTTATTAATCAAATTCGTTAATTTTAATGTATCTCCCATTGTTTGCCCTTCATATTGAGCATTGACAAAATGCAAGGCAATCAATGAGGCTTCTATCGGCGGTAATGGTTTTTCAATCTGGTCATTAATATAGATAAGCGCCTGTTTACCGACTTCATATTCCAACGGGTAAAGATGAGGGATCTCCCATTGTAAGACATTACCAATCTGATATCCTTTACTCATTCGCTCAAATGCAAAGTTTAAATGCTCTGACAAAGTAATGAGTAATGAATCGTTGAGAGATTTGCCAAGAAGATCTTTCCCTAATGCGATAATTTTCTCGGTTAGCTCTATAACTGAGACTGGAATAGTCGCAATAATTTGATTAATTCTATCGTTCTTTTCAACAGTGAAGACTTTTTCAACATCTTGAATATTCAGCCTATCGCCTTTTTTTCTATTAAAACCTATGCCCTTATCCATTAGAATAACTTCATTATTATTCTCATCAACGGCAAGAACGACATTATTATTTATGAGTTTTACTATCGTTAACAAAAGAGATACCTTACAGGATAAACTATTATATGCACCAATATATGCACCAACCTAAGCCTATAAAATAGGTGAAATATATTTGTGACCTGGTTGTGCCTGAGTCTAATCAGTAACACTCCTGTACACTATATTCATTATGTTACCTTTTAAGCTAAAACATTATTTTTACAAAGTCAACGACACAGCAACATATCCACTTACCCAGGATATTTATGATAAGCATCACATTTTTACCAAAATTACATTTAATAACTTGCAAGTATCGCAAGGAGTAATTAGTTTTTGACCAACTGATATAGGCTTGTTACCGACTTAGTTGCGACTGACGTCGGGCAAAACCTAATCCATCACGCTACAGTTCCCTTATTCCAAGGCGATTGTAGATGGTGGGTTAGGTTTTTTTTTACCTTAAATTTGGCCTTTCGCTGTTTTCAGCGTACTAAAATGAAGGAGAGGTCCAATGAGATACGAAAGTCTGGCTGAGAAAATAGTCAGCACAATAGGTGGGAAAGAGAATATATCTAGCCTAGTCCATTGTGCGACTCGTTTACGATTTAAACTTAAAGATAGCAGCCTGACCAATAGCGAATTACTCAAACAGACTGCGGGAATTATTACCGTAGTAGAGAGTGGTGGGCAATATCAGGTAGTCATCGGTAGCCATGTAGGTGATGTTTACGATGATATTAATCATAAATACTTACAAGATGACGCAGAAGCAGCACAAAATATAACTTCACCACAAGAGATAAAACGAGATAACGCCAGAGGTTTAAAACGCATTCTTGATGTCGCCATTGATATTATTTCCAGTATTTTTACCCCGCTATTAGGTGTATTGGTTGCAGCCGGATTAATTAAAGGCATTCTCGCTTTATCCAACGTATTCAATTGGATGAGCATAGACAGCGGTACCTATAAAATTTTATACGCTACCGGTGATGCAATGCTCTATTTCATGCCTATTTTATTAGGGTATACCGCAGGTAAGCGGTTCGGAGGCAACCCTTTTATTACCATGGTTATCGGGGCAGCCTTAACCTATCCAACCATGACCGAGACATTTAAACTTTCACAAATTACGCCTGCTATTCACCTCAATTTCCTTGGTGTCCCTATTACTTTCATTAATTACAGCTCAACAGTTGTTCCCATTATTTTATCAGCATGGTTTAGCTGCTTGCTGGAAAAGAAGTTTAACAGTTGGTTTCATTCTTCCTTCAAAATGTTTGCCACACCTTTCCTATGTCTATTGATTACGGTTCCTTTGACTTTTCTAGTTATTGGCCCTATAGCAACAGAGCTCAGTGATAGCCTGGCAGCGGGATATCTCTTTTTCTATCAATTAAATCCGGTCATTGCTGGACTTTTGATGGGCGCATTGTGGCAGGTTTGTGTCATTTTCGGTCTGCATTGGGGACTTATCCCAATAATGATCAATAATATGATGACCCAGAAAAGAGATATGCTCTCTCCACTGCTCCAGCCAGCAATATTTGGTCAAGCAGGTGCAACTCTGGGGGTATTTTTACGTACACGCGATAAGAATATGAAAACATTATCAGGTACCGCACTGATATCAAGTCTCTTTGGCATCACTGAGCCATCTATTTATGGTGTCACACTGCCACTAAAACGCCCATTTATTATCGGTTGTATTGGCGGGGCACTTGGCGGGGCAATTGTCGGTTTCTATTCAGGAACAGCATATAACGTTGGCGGCATGGGTATCTTTGCATTTACCTCATTTATTTCTCCCTCCGGCATAGATAGTGCTTTCTGGAGTGTCGTATTAGGTTCGTTAGGTTCATTTGTCTTCTCCTGTATCGCAACCTATTTATTCGGTTTGCCATCAGAAGTAAAAGCTTCACCAATAACATCCCGTACAAAAAATTAATTTAAACTCTGAGAGGAAGAATCATATTAAGAAGATATCTTCCAAGTTTAACGAGCAATTAACAAGAGGAAAATCATGAACAAACAATTTCCAAATAACTTCCTTTGGGGAGGAGCGCTGGCTGCAAATCAAGTTGAAGGTGCCTATCAAATAGATGGCAAAGGGTTATCAACCTCAGATATGCAACCCCGCGGAGTCATTGGTCACAGCATAGAACGCAGTTTGGGTGATTTTCATATTAAGGATATTGGTATCGATTTTTATCATCGTTATCCCGAAGATATTGCGCTATTTGCTGAAATGGGATTTAAATGCCTGAGAACCTCTATCGCCTGGACACGTATATTCCCTGAAGGAGATGAAGAAATACCGAACGAAAATGGTTTAGCTTTTTATGATCGCCTTTTTGACGAAATGATAAAACATAATATTCAACCATTGATTACGCTTTCTCATTTTGAAATGCCTTATGGCTTAGTAAAAAAATATGGTGGTTGGGGAAATCGTGAAACAATTACGTTTTTTGACCATTATACCAGAACTGTTTTTAAACGTTACCAACATAAAGTAAAATATTGGCTGACATTCAATGAAATTAACATGTCTTTATTCTCTTGTTTTACCGGCGCAGGATTACCAGAAAAAAGTAAAATTCAAGATATTTATCAGGCGCTACATTATCAATTAGTTGCCAGTGCTAAAGCAGTTAAAGCCTGCCATGAAATTATTCCTGATGCAAAAATAGGTAATATGGTGGCAGCGGCACCTTATTATCCATTGACTTGTCACCCTGATGATATATTAGAATCATTGAAAAAGAATCGCGAATGGTTGTTCTTCTTTGATGTACAAGCTCGTGGATATTATCCATCTTATATGTCCCGTCTATTTGAAGAGCAAAATATTACACTTGATATAACAGATGAAGATAAAAAAGCACTCAAAGAAACCGTTGATTTTCTCTCTTTCAGTTACTACATGAGTAGCTGTGCAACGACAAATCCTGAGATTATCAAGACCTCAGGGAATATAATTAATCCGGTGAAAAATCCTTATCTGTCCAGCTCAGAATGGGGATGGCAAATCGATCCCCAAGGTATTCGCTATCTTCTCAATATGCTATATGACCGTTACCAGAAGCCCCTGTTTATTGTAGAAAACGGTTTGGGTGCCAGGGATGTTATTCAAGACGATGGCTCTATTATTGATGATTATCGTATTAACTATCTCAACGATCACTTATTTCAGATACGAGAAGCCATTGAAGATGGTGTTCAATTATTAGGATATACCTCATGGGGGCCAATAGATTTGGTCAGCGCCTCTACAGCAGAAATGTCAAAACGATATGGATTTATTTATGTCGATCGTGATGACCAAGGTAATGGGACATTAGAACGGCGACGTAAAAAAAGTTTTAGTTGGTATAAAGAGGTGATAAGCAGTCACGGGAATACGCTTAAATCCCCGGAGGAAAAAAATGAAAATAACCAATAAATTTCGTTTACTCACAGTTCCACTTATTTTGCTTTATAACAATATTACTGTGGCAGCAGAAAATAGCTGTAGCTCGTATGATGCCCTTTTACCGAGAGGACAAGAAACACCTTCGGTTTCATCTGCATGCGATACCGTATTTCCTGAATGGGGCGGCCTTAGAAAAGAGATGGCAGATCGTGGCTTTTATGCAAATTTTCAACTACTCACTAACCTAACCTACGATGTATCAAGAAGCTGGAAAAATACACCTAATCCCAATTATATGGGACAGCGCTTAACTACCGGTAATATGGCGGCTACAGAACTCACTTACGATTTATCACGGATTGGTTTCACTGATAAAGCACAACTGCGTTTAGGTTTAACCTATGCTTATAATAACTTCAAAAATAATGGTCAAGATGGACATCCTTTTGTCTCAGCCTTTTCCATTAACCAACCCTTATTTAATGACCAAGTAATATTAAATTACGGCTATACAACACTACTCTTCAATTTCTATGGATTATTTTTTGGTAGCAGTACAGCCTCATCCGCGTTGGGGCCAACCAGTGTCATGTTGGCCCAAGCTGGCCTCACCATGACCAAACCGAGTCCATCGATAGATATTCGGTTTTTATCGGAAAATAAACGTTGGTATGACCACATTGGTGTTGCCAGAAGTCAAAGCTCAGAAGGTTTAAAGGCAGACTCAAAATATAATACTTACGGTCTGCGCTGGAAACTTCCCAAAGCAGGCACCTTGGTGATCAATGAATTAGGTTATCGTGTTAATACCAATGAAACGGAAAATATGATCTGGCTGCGGGGCGGATCGGTGTTCAATAAAACACCTTATTTTAACTATAATAACTTAGAGTATGAAGATAACACTTACTCTCATTATATAGCGGCTACCCGCCAAATAACCAAACCGGATGCGTCAATGCCTTTCCGTGGCTGGTATATTGACGGCAAAGCCAATTACGCACCAAAGAATCGTAACCTATTTAATGCTGATATTTCGTTATCACTGTTCAGCATTGGGCCATTTAATTCACGTCCAAACGATATGGTCACTTTTGGTCTGGCATACGATAAATTCAGTAACGATGCAAAAGATTACTTCGCCCGCAATGGTCAACTTGCTGAAAGTTATAGTGCAACCGCTTCTGTAGCGTATACCTATCGTGTTTACAACGGAATCTATTGGACTAATAGCTTATCGTATACTCATCACCCATCAGTGACACCGAAAGAGGATGATGCCTATAACTTGCTCACACAAATTACTGTTAGTTTATAATTTTCAATTTAAACAAAAAGTCCTCATTTAAAACGAGGACTTTTCACCCGTAATTTGAGCTTTATTTAGCAATCCAGCTCTATACCCGTTATCTTTCAAGTTGCCTCTTTGTTGGCTGCACTCGCTCACCCCGATCACATAGTTCGCTATGCTCCCGGGGATTCACTCCCTTGCCGTCGCGATGTATCTTGAAATCCACAGGGTATATATGTGGCGACATCGACTATTACTTAGTCAAATCATCAAAGAATTTCTTTACACCATCGAAGAAACTTTTAGAACGTGGGCTATTCGTTTCTTCGCCAGCACCACCGAAAGATTCACCCAATTCGCACAGTAATTCTTTCTGTCTTTCATTCAATTTAACTGGCGTTTCTACCACTACCCGGCACAGTAAATCACCCTGAATGCCACCACGGACAGATTTAACACCTTTGCCTTTCATGCGGAACATTTTACCTGTCTGGGTTTCAGCAGGTATTTTCAATTTCACACGGCCATCAAGGGTTGGTACTTCGATTTCTCCGCCCAGTGCCGCCATTGCAAAGTTAACCGGCACTTCACAATAGAGATTACTTTCTTGACGCTCAAAAATATGGTGCGATTTCACCTGTACCTGAACGTACAGATCACCTGCGGGTGCGCCTTTAGCTCCCGCTTCACCTTCACCACTCAAACGAACGCGGTCACCGGTATCCACACCTGCCGGGATCTTAACAGACAGGGTTTTGTATCTTTCAACTCGCCCATGACCATGACATTTATGGCAAGAATCTTTAATGATCTGACCACGTCCATGACAATGTGGACAAGGTTGCTGAACGGTGAAGAACCCCTGACGCATATGAACCTGACCAGCACCTTGACAGGTTGAGCAGGTTACAGGGCTGGTTCCTGCTTTAGCGCCGCTACCATGACAGGCATCACAGGTTTCCAGTGTCGGGATACGGATCTCTTTGGTCACACCACGAACTGCTTCTTCCAGCGTCAACTCCATGCTGTAACGCAAATCAGCACCGCGGCTTGGACGCTGTTGACGACGACCACCTCCGAAGATATCACCGAAAACGTCACCAAAGATATCACTAAAATCAGCACCGCCGCTAAAACCGCCACCGCCCATGCCGCCTTGTTCAAAAGCAGCATGACCATATTGGTCATAAGCAGCCCGTTTCTGGTCATCCGTCAGAATTTCATAAGCTTCTTTAACTTCTTTGAATTGACTTTCTGCTTCTTTATCACCCTGATTACGATCAGGATGATATTTCATCGCCAGCCGCTTATAGGCTTTTTTAATCTCTTTTTCGCTCGCTGTTTTGGAAACCCCCAAAACTTCGTAATAATCTCTTTTCGCCATCTCTTATTTTACCCTTAACATACGCGCACGGGCGCAGAGTTCCCTCGACGCCCGTGCCGGTTAATCAGCAACAGTTGTCATCATCTAACTGTCACCGCGCCCGCTAAGGGCTATTATTTTTTATCTTTAACTTCTTCGAATTCAGCGTCTACAACGTCGTCATCTTTCTTCGCACTGTCACCAGCGTCTGCGGTTGCACCAGCCTGAGCCTGCTGCTGAGCAATTTCCAACAACTTAGCGGAAGCCTGAACCAAAGCCTGAATTTTCGCTTCAATATCCGCTTTATCTTCGCCTTTCGCTGCGGTTTCTAGCTGAGTGATAGCACTTTCAATCGCAGTTTTATCTTCTGCTGGCAGCTTGTCACCCGCTTCTTCTACTTGCTTACGGGTACCGTGAACCAGTTGATCTGCCTGGTTACGCGTTTGTACCAACTCTTCAAATTTACGATCAGATTCAGCGTTAGCTTCTGCATCACGAACCATCCGTTGAATTTCGTCCTCATTCAGACCGGAAGAGGCCTTGATAGTGATCTGCTGTTCGCGACCAGTGTTTTTGTCTTTAGCAGATACATGCAAAATACCATCAGCATCAATATCAAAAGTCACTTCAATCTGAGGCATACCACGAGGTGCTGCTTGGATACCATCCAAATTGAACTGGCCCAAAGATTTGTTATCACCGGCACGTTTACGCTCACCCTGCAACACATGGATAGTTACCGCAGACTGATTGTCGTCTGCCGTAGAGAACACCTGGCTGTGTTTGGTTGGGATCGTGGTGTTTTTCACAATGAGGGAAGTCATAACACCACCCATTGTTTCGATACCCAGAGACAGTGGTGTAACATCCAGCAACAAGACATCTTTCACATCACCGGCCAGAACACCGCCCTGTACCGCAGCACCCATTGCTACCGCTTCGTCAGGGTTCACATCTTTACGTGGCTCTTTACCGAAGAAGTCAGCAACCACTTTCTGTACCATTGGCATACGGGTCTGACCGCCCACCAAAATGACATCGTTCACATCAGAAACTGACAGGCCGGCATCTTGCAATGCGACTCGTACAGGCTCCATAGAACGTTTAACCAGCTCTTCTACCAGTGATTCCAGTTTCGCACGGGTCACTTTGATATTCATGTGCTTAGGACCGGTTGCATCTGCGGTGATATATGGCAGGTTCACATCGGTCTGTTGTGCAGAAGAGAGTTCAATTTTTGCTTTTTCCGCTGCTTCTTTCAGACGTTGCATTGCCAATGGGTCGTTACGCAGATCAATGCCCTGATCTTTCTTAAATTCGTCAACCAAGTAGTTGATCATACGGCTGTCGAAGTCTTCACCGCCCAAGTGAGTATCACCGTTGGTTGCCAGCACTTCATATGTTTTTTCACCATCAACTTCATCGATTTCGATAATAGAGATATCGAAAGTACCACCACCAAGGTCATAAACCGCGATAGTACGGTTACCTACTTCTCTGTCCAAGCCATAAGCTAGTGCAGCAGCGGTTGGTTCGTTGATAATACGTTTTACTTCCAGACCTGCGATACGGCCAGCATCTTTGGTTGCTTGACGCTGAGCATCGTTAAAATATGCAGGTACGGTGATTACCGCTTCAGTCACTGGCTCACCCAGATAATCTTCTGCCGTTTTCTTCATTTTCTTCAAAACTTCAGCAGAAACCTGAGGAGGAGCCATCTTCTGGTCTTTCACTTCCAGCCATGCGTCGCCATTATCTGCCGCAATAATTTTGTATGGCATGATAGCTACATCGCGTTGCGCTTCTTCGTCTTGGAAACGACGGCCAATCAGACGCTTAATAGCAAACAACGTATTTTGCGGGTTAGTAACAGCCTGACGTTTAGCCGGTTGACCAACCAGAGTCTCACCATCCTGGGTATAAGCAATGATGGAAGGGGTTGTGCGATCACCTTCGCTGTTTTCCAGCACACGAGCTGTCGTGCCATCCATAATAGCTACACAAGAGTTGGTAGTTCCCAGGTCGATACCAATAATTTTACCCATCTAAACGCCTCCAAAGAAATTCGTAATCAGTCAAGTTGCTAATCAATATGAGGATGACTTTCTGCTTTTCAATGGCACCCATTTTTATGCCTCTACGCGATTCCTCACCCTTGCTTATAACACCGGCTGTATAGGACAGCGATTAGCAACTGCGGTTGATTATAAGATGGGGTCGTTAAAGCTATCATCAAGGGGGGATGCGAAAAAAAAACCTTTTTATTATTTCAAAGATTATTGTTTCATTGCTGACAGATCATTATGATTCGCCTCCTTTGCTATTTATGACTTTTATGATTTTCTTTCAGAGGACTTATGAGCGCGAATCAATTGGCTAATCCCGGCCCCTTAGGGCTAATGGGCTTCGGCATGACAACCATTCTGCTTAATCTGCATAACGCAGGTCTCTTTCCACTGGCATCCGTTATCCTGAGTATGGGCATTTTCTACGGCGGCCTGGCTCAAGTACTGGCAGGGATTTTTGAATATAAGAAAGGCAATACCTTTGCCGCAACGGCTTTCACCTCCTATGGGTTGTTTTGGCTCAGTCTGGTCGGGTTATTATTTCTGCCTAAAATGGGACTGGCAGAAGCCACCAGCAGCCAATATTTAGCGGTATATCTTGGCCTATGGGGTGTGTTTACTCTGTTTATGTTCTTTGGCACCTTCAAGGCTAACCGCGTACTACAGTTTATCTTTGGTGGCCTGACACTGTTGTTCGCTTTGTTAGCGATTGGCAACTTTACCGGAAATACCACTCTTCTGACGATTGCCGGTTATGAAGGGATAATATGTGGTGCCAGCGCATTTTATCTGGCAATGGCGGAAGTGCTGAATGAGCAGTATGGACGCACTATTCTGCCCATTGGCGAGATAAAACCGTAATAAACCGCGGGTTGGAAGAAGGCAAATTTTTTCTCCTCTTCCAGTCCGTTATTTTCAGAGGAAAAGATGGTAGAAAAAGCCGATGATATTTACCCCTGCGCTATTAAAGGTACACGGCAACTTAACCACGAAGCGCCAATGTCCATCAGCACCATAGAAAAACCTGAAACATTGGAAAGGCAGACAAGATTTGTTTTCTTTCCATCCCAAGCAACATTTTGTGTCATTGAAGCGTTCAATAATTCAAAGTAAGCATCTGTCATTTTATTGCCTACAGTGTTTCAACCAGATTTACACCGTCCGAAGCCTGACACACATAAATGGCCTCTTTCAGACCTGTCAACGCAAAATAATGTTGTTCTACCGCAGCCTTAACCACATCAACCAAAGTTTGTGGAACTAAAGCCACCACACAACCCCCAAACCCACCACCAGTCATTCTCACTCCACCCTGTTTACCAATGACTTGTTTCACAATATCAACCAAGGTATCGATTTCAGGTACGGTAATTTCAAAATCATCACACATTGACTGATGTGATTGCGCCATAAGTTCCGCGATTAATGGCATATCACCCTTTGCTAATGCTTTTGCTGCCAAAAGTGTACGTTCATTTTCCGTGATCACATGGCGTGCACGTTTAGCCACTACACTATCCAGCTCAACACGACGTTTTTCAAACTCATCTAATGCCACATCCCGCAAAGCTTTAACCTCAAATAGTGCGGCTGCTTGTTCACATTGAGTCCGACGAACATTATATTCACTGCCAACCAATTCCCGTTTTTTATTTGAATTAATAATCATAACTGCAATATCTTTCGGCATAGATACGGCTTGCGTGGTTAAATGACGACAATCAATTAATAACGCATGATCCTTCTTACCTTGTGCGGAAATCAATTGATCCATAATGCCACAATGACAACCGACAAATTCATTTTCAGCTTGCTGCCCATTTAATGCTATTTCTGTTTGGCTAATGGCTAAGTGGTAAAGGTTTTTAATTGTTTGACCAATAACTGTTTCCAGTGCAGCCGATGAACTTAATCCCGCCCCTTGTGGCACATTACCCACTACCACAATATCTGCCCCGTTAAATATATACCCACGACTGAGCAGACACTTTACAACACCGCGAATATAATTAGCCCACATTTTACTTTCATGAAATATAATAGATTGGCTAATATCAAACTCGTCTAACTGATTATTATAATCAACCGAAACAACACGAATAATATTATCTTCTCGTTTCGCCGCAGCAGCCACGATTTGGTAATTAATAGCACAGGACAATACAAAGCCGTCATTATAATCCGTGTGCTCTCCAATCAAATTAACCCGACCCGGTGCCTGAATAATATGTGTCGGCGTATAATGAAATACTAAATCAAAAACATTTTTAACGCGATTAATTAAAGTTTCCATCACATTACTCTCAAATATGGTATCAACCACTCGATAATGAGCATTGCTGCTCTTTATAATGTACATCGCTCACAGCACGCAAAAGCTGAGCAGCTTGCTCTGCCGTTAAATCACGTTGTGTTTCAGCAAACATTTCATAGCCCACCATAAATTTTCGCACAGTAGCCGATCGCAATAATGGCGGATAGAAAAGTGCATGCAGTTGCCAATGTTCAATATCGCTGCCTTGTGCAAAAAACGGCGCAAAATGCCAACCCATTGAATAAGGAAAAGAGCTATGAAATAAATTGTCATAACGACTGGTAAGCTTTTTAAGCGCAACCGCCAAATCATCGCGTTGTTCACCCGTTAATTCATTCATACGACGAACATGAACTTTAGGTAATAACATGGTTTCATAGGGCCATGCAGCCCAATAAGGCACAACCACCAACCAATGGGTTGTATCGACCACCACCCGTTCACCATCAGCTAATTCAGCCTGAACATAATCCATCAGTAAATTGGAACCTTGTTCTTGGTAATAGTTACGTAACTGTTTATCTTTACGTTCAATTTCGTTTGGCAGAAAACTATTTGCCCAAATTTGTCCATGTGGATGAGGCTGAGAACATCCCATTACTTCACCCTTATTTTCAAAAATTTGAACCCAAAGATATTCTTTACCCAGTATTTCAATATGCTCATTCCAGGTATCAATTACCTGACGAATATGTTTAACCGGCAATTCAGGCAATGTCTTACTGTGATCAGGAGAAAAACAGATCACGCGACTTAATCCTCGTACTCCTTGTATTTTAAATAACGGGTGAGACGATTGGAGCACATCAGGTGAATCGGGCATTAAAGCCGAAAAATCATTATTAAAAACAAAGGTTCCTTGATAAGCAGGATTTTTATCACCGGAAATACGTGTATTTGATGGGCAAAGAAAACATTGCTCATCATAGTTAAGAATATTATCTATCAATGGCTGCTCATCTTGCCCACACCACGGCCGCTTCACTCGATGAGGAGAGACTAAAACCCATTGCCCGGTTAGCGGATTGTAACGACGATGGGGATGTTCAACAGGATTGAATGCAATTTTGGGCATAGCAGTCTCTACTTTTTATATACCCGTCATCTTTCAAGTTGCCTCTTTGTTGGCTGCACTCACTCACCCCGGTCACATAGTTCTCTATGCTCCCGGGGATTCGCTCCCTTGCCGTCGCGATGCATCTTGAAATCCATTGGGTATATTTTTCAACACCGATTGTGAAAATCTTTATTAATACTTGGGCTGGACACAGTTTAACAACGGACATTAACACTAATCTGAGATACCAATCACGCAAATGTAAACGGTTACACAAAAAGTTTAAATATAAACCTAAAATACAGATAAGGTGTTCAACTTTAACATATTCTGCAAACATGAGTTAAAAGTCACAGTAAATTTACTTAATCTATTAATTAAAACAAATTATTAAGAATTAAGATAAGTTACAAATAGGATATTTAATAACAATTTTGTGATTCTGATTACATCTCCACCAAATGGTAACGTTTACAAGTTTGGCCCGATGTTATTCAAGTCTTCTTCCTGATATTAGGTGGATTGCTCACAACATTTATCGCTATCAGTTATATTGGCGGTAGTGACGGCATGATGGCCGGATTTGCAAAAATGGCTGATGCGGCACCGGGGCACTTTGAAATGATTTTGGATAAAAGTAACCCTGAATTCATAAACTTGCCTGGTATTGCTGTAATGATTGGCGGTTTATGGGTCGCAAACCTCTATTATTGGGGCTTCAACCAATACATTATTCAGCGTACTCTTGCCGAAAAATCAATTCAGGAAGCACAGAAAGGAATTGTTTTCGCCGCCTTTCTGAAACTCATTTTGCCTTTCCTGGTTGTTGTGCCGGGCATTGCCACTTACGTGATCACAACATCCCCTGAATTAATGGCCGGTTTAGGTAATATTGCACTGCACAACATGCCTGATGCAACGCACGCAGATAAAGCTTATCCGTGGTTAACGCAATTTCTACCAGTCGGTTTTAAAGGTATCCTTAACCCGAAAAACTCAGCCTCGCTGATTGATTTAGCAAGAACCTTATCTTCCTGAGCCAAAACCTCAACCGGTAGATGATGATAGGTGGCGGATAAAAGTTTGATTTTTTGATTCTCTAATCAACCCATTGCTTAACGACAAGCACTTTTCGGTCTAAAAGCCGCGACTACCTTATCATTGGTTTCCACATATGGGCCATCCAGCAATTGGATACAATATGGCACGCTGGCAAAAATGCCGGATACCAGAACTTTGCCATTTTCGTCTTTCAAGCCTTCCAACGTTTCTGCGATTGCTTTTGGTTGCCCCGGCAAATTCAAAATCAGCGCCTGCTTGCGGATAACACCAACCTGACGGGATAAAATTGCCGTTGGAACAAATTGCAAACTAATCTGACGCATCTGTTCGCCATAGCCCGGCATTTCACGATCTGCAACCGCTAATGTGGCATCAGGAGTCATATCTCGGCGTGCCGGACCCGTTCCACCAGTGGTCAAAACCAGATGACAGCCGATTTCATCCACCAGCTCACACAAGGTTTGTTCAATGATGATCTGCTCATCCGGGATCAGACGAGCCTCTATCTGAAAAGGGGTGGTAATCGCACTTTTCAGCCACTCGGACAATGCCGGAATCCCTTTGTCCTGATAAACCCCACTCGATGCACGATCAGAGACGGATACCAAGCCAATGCGCAATTCATTCATACAAACCTCAATTAACTGATGGCAAAAAGGCGGCTAATTATGCCGCCTTTGACACTAAAAGAATAGCTTATAACCTATTATTACAGCAGATCAGCGATCATCTTCTCAAGTTTACCCTGATCGATAGCAAATTTACGGATACCATCCGCCAGTTTTTCTGTTGCCATTGCATCTTGATGATGTTCCCAGTAGAACTGAGCTTCATTCAATGGCTCTGGACGCACTTTAATTTCACCGGTATAACTCAGTTTACGTTCAACTTCACCCTGAGCTTCCGATAGCTCTTTCAACAACGCAGGGGCAATAGTCAAACGGTCACAACCCGCTAATTCCAAAATCTCACCAGCGTTACGGAAACTTGCTCCCATAACCACAGTGTTATAGCCATGTTGTTTATAGTATTGGTAGATTTCAGTCACAGAAATGACGCCGGGATCTTCATGTGGAGCAAACTCTTTCTGATCGCTGTTCGCTTTATACCAGTCAAGGATACGACCAACGAATGGCGAAATCAGATATACACCCGCTTCCGCACAAGCACGCGCCTGAGCAAAGGAGAACAATAGTGTCAGGTTACAGTTGATACCCTCTTTTTCTAGCTGTTCAGCCGCGCGGATACCTTGCCAAGTTGAAGCCAATTTGATCAAAATCCGATCATTGCTGATACCCGCCTCGTTATACAACTTAATCAGGCGTTTAGCTTTAGCAACACTGCGTTCAGTGTCATAAGACAAACGAGCATCAACTTCTGTCGAAATACGGCCGGGGATCAGTTTGAGAATTTCCAAGCCAATATTTACCGCCAGTTTATCACTGGCATCCACAATCTGCTGCTCGCGGGAATCGCTCTGTTCACGCGCCCACGCAATTGCTTCATCAATTAATTTACGGTATTCAGGAAGTTGTGCAGCGTTAAGGATCAGAGATGGGTTAGTTGTCGCATCTTGTGGCTGATAAAGCTTCATCGCCGCAATATCCCCGGTATCTGCCACTACTGTTGTCAGTTTACGCAGGGAGGTTAGTTTATCGGTCATTTTGTCATATCTCATCGTTATGCGTGAAATTGTGGCATTGTTTCTGAGCCATCCGTTGATAATAACATGGTCAGATCTTGCTGCAAGGCGGTAAAAACAATTGAGGATGTTTGGTTGATTTACAAACGTTTTCGATAGCAAATCCTTTAAACTTTAGAGCATCATTACAGACCCCCCGCTAGCAAAGTCTCTTGGTTTGAGGATCTCATCACAGAGATAAAAATTCAGTAAATTGAAACCATTGCCAATAATTTCCTTTAAAATAAACTACTTTAATGTGAGTTTATTCTCAACGTCAGCACTTATTTTCTTTGCAACAACAATTGAACTTAAAGAACACATTGCAAAAAAGACAAATAAAACACTACTTCCTAGCAAAGGGATTAACCATATTATTATAATACCAAAGGCTGATTGGTAACTTCTTGAAATTGCATCCGAAGACGATATTATTCTCGCAAAATATTTTTCTGGAGTTAGCTCTTGCCCTGATGTATAGAGAGAGATTCTTAAAAAAGAAAGTCCGATAAAAATAAGCACGGTCCCCAGAGTATAGTATAACAGGACAATTTTTGATAAAGGCATAGCCCAAAGGATACTCCCAATTGCAATCAATAGAGAACCAAGAAAGAAAGATTTTTTTATTCTACTTATAGTAAAATAGCGACCAGATAAATAAGACCCAAATAACATTGAAACAGAAGCTAAAAAGGAAAAATAAGCAATCAAATCAGAAAAAGAAAACGAATATGGCCCACTAAATAAAGAGGAAATTGTTGTATAGTTAGAAGTCACTATATAGGTCGAAATTACTTGATATGACACCATTGCAGTTAAAATACTTATCCTGAATAATAATATATTTCTCTGCGTATTATTCTTGATAATATATTCTAACCCACCATATTTCATAGAAATATCTTTTTCCTTTACTTTAGTTCCCCAATCGCCGATAAAAAAGAGAAATATAATTGATAAAATAAAACACATTGATTCAATAAAAAATAAGGGGCGTATTGAAATCATATTTATCAAAAAACCAGCTATCAATGGAGAAGATATAGAGAGCAATCCATAATAGAATTGTTGCTTTGATATAAAAGCCACTCTTTCTTCTGAGCTAACAAATGCTTGGTATGCTACTGACCTTATTGATATATTCAAACCTGAAAAAAATGATAGAAGAAAAGATATGAAAAACAATAAATATATATTATTGACAAATACAGCAAGAAATATTGTTACTACCCGAAATAAATCCGAAGAAATACAAATAGCCCTCATATTAAACCGAGCAGTTAGCCCACCAATAACCACAAAAACTAATATACTCGCCATTAATCTCACAGATACCATTAAAGATGTATCTATCTCCGACTTGGTAATTGAATATACAAGTGAAAGAAGCGCTATTTCACTTATTCCTGTACCAAAGATAGATATTATATCAGAGGATAATAGCTTATTTTTATTCTCCATATCTTATCCCACTTATATTTTATTTACCCAATCGATTTCAACAATGGTATTTCTCCAATTTCAATCAAATAAGAACAATGATTACAAACGTGCCTAAATTTCCTATTATCAAAATCATCACCGTAAGCATGTGTATATGTAATTCCACAATTATCACATATATCATATTTAGGATTTTCTATATTATAATTTTTATATAATCTCTCAAGTGACTCAAAAAAGTTGAATCCCAACCCTGGCCAAACACCCGATAATAAATCAGCTATAAAGTAATTTATATCCCTATTATGATCTCCTCTATCATAGTCTGTAGGCGATCCCTGTTTCGAATGGTGTTCAGGAGCCACAATCTTAAGATATAATGTCAATTCTTTTTTAGTTATTGTCCATAATGGTGATACATGCGTAAACTCCCCCCATGTTTTCAATGGAGCCGACTCACCTAATAATATTCCCAAAGTATATGTTCTAAATATACTGGTAAATAAATCTTCAAAATGGTAGCCAAACGATAAATTGAAAACTCCCTTTTCTTTTGCAAATCTTTCAACACAAGCTCTCATAATAGTATGCCACAAAGCAATTGAACGCCCACGTCCATTTGTTACAAGCACTTTTTCAATAACGTTTTCAAAACCATTTATAAAATGCATCGTTTCATTAACATAAGAAAGCGGTAATATCGTATAGTCTCTTACACCCAAATTTGCGATAGCCTCAGCAGCCACTTTAACATCTGCACCTGACGCTGCCGTATCAGCAACAGTAACTCCAATTAACTCATGCTTTGGCAATTTATCCACATTTCTTCTTAAAAGATATAATAATGCCAGACTATCTCTGCCTCCAGATAAGGCAAGTATAATTTTATCGTTTTCCTTAATCAAAGACTTAGCAAGAATCCCCTGAACAAACATGTCATCAATGTATTTTACGAAATTATCCTCATTAAATTGTGTTTGCTTTAGATCGCAAATGCCATTCTCTTTAAACCAAAGTATTCTCTTAGTGTAAATTGAATCTGTATTTTCCTGAGTCACCTCGACTCCATCATCTTCCCATAAACGTAAAGTTCTGCAATATTCAGGGAGCTGATATGCCCTTACCATATCCAAAACGATTTTATCATCTTCTTTTACTATATAACTTTGATCATCTGTTATTTTATCATTCACATAGCAAAGTATAGAATCTTGGGGTATGTAATTCTCCTTCAAGAATTTTCTCAATGGGATCCCGGACTTTGTAGAAAGCACGTGAATTTTATCTAATCTATCTTTAAGCAACACGGTGTGTTTTTTCATAGCAACCTCGCAAAAAAGAGCCCGCTGCTAGAATACAGCAGGCTTTCATTTTAAATGTGAGCGATACTCTCACTGACACTCATGAGCAGGTCAGCATCACGTTTAATACGCCCAATAATCATTTGATTAATTTCTTCGAAACCAATATCGTCTTGAGAAACACTAAATAACTTTATAGGTTCAGCTTTGCGAGTAAATATGGGCTGAAATAGTTTTTGAGCTGTTGATTGCATACCTATTCCTCTAGTTTTATAACAAACAAATTTGCAAGAAGTGCTCTTACTTTTAGAATAATTACTATATTACAATTCAAAAAAAATCGATCAAACGCACAAAAGCTGACATTTAAATAATTAATAAAAACTTAATTTAAATTTATATATAAATTTAAATTAAAATATACCATTATAAATTATTTAAATATTTTTAACATTAAGTTCAATATCGATCAATAAAATGAAGTACAAAATTATCAGCTTGTTACCCGACAGATATCACGTACACAGTTTCCGCTATCGTCGTTATTAATTCTTTATTATCCTATCTTTTGTTAAAGTAACTTCATCTGAACAACCGGGACGATATTATGCTTATTACTATTTCACCTGCAAAAACCCTTGATTATGAAAGCCCACTTGCCACGGAAAAATATAGTCAGCCAGCATTACTCAACCAGTCAGAGCAGTTAATCAGTATTTGTCGCAAACTGACACCTGCCCAAATTGCTAGCCTGATGGGTATCAGCGATAAACTGGCTGGTCTGAATGCAGCCCGTTTTGGCGAATGGCATGCTGATTTCACACCAGAAAATGCCCGTCAAGCTATCCTGGCATTTAAAGGTGATGTTTATACCGGTATGCAAGCTGAATCTTTCTCCGATAAGGATTTTGATTTTGCTCAGAATCATCTGAGGATTTTATCTGGCCTTTACGGTGTACTTCGTCCGTTAGATCTGATGCAACCTTACCGGTTGGAAATGGGGATCAAACTGGAAAATAAACGCGGTAAAGATCTCTATGCTTTCTGGGGGGATTTGATCACGGAAAAGCTCAATGAGGCGCTGGAACAACAAGGTGATAATGTGTTGGTTAATTTGGCTTCCGATGAATATTTCAAATCCGTGAATACGAAAAAGTTAGCCGGTAAAATTATTAAACCTGTATTTCTCGATGAGAAAAACGGTAAGTATAAAATCATTAGTTTTTATGCGAAAAAAGCCCGCGGGCTGATGAGCCGGTTTATTATTCAGAACCAATTAACGCAAACTGACCGTCTGGTGGAGTTTAATCTGGATGGCTATGCCTTTGATGAATCGTTATCCAAAGGGAATGAGCTGGTATTTAAGCGCCCAGAACAATATTAAGAGCTTATTATCAATAATAAACGCCGCATGATCTGTGCGGCGCCCACTTTTATAATGACTTGGGTGCTCTTTCCATCAAGAAATATCGCAACCTAGCAAAATCTGCCGGCAAGTAATGGGACTGCAACTCCAGATCAGCCCGTTCAGCCAAAGCTTTGGGCAATGGTAATTCCTCACCCAGAATCTGCTCCACTCTCTCTTTAAATTTCGCTGGATGAGCTGTACCAAGAAATAACCCGTATTCATCTTCTTGTAATTGATCACGCAGAACACGATAAGCAACCGCTGCATGAGGTTCAGAGATATAACCCAGTTTAGCCAGTTCTTTAATTGTCTCTTCAGTTACCTCATCACTGACTACACCATATCCCAATTCGTTCAACGGCCAGGATTTACGATAGAACAGTTCTTCAATCCGGGGCCAATTGTTTGGCTGGCTCACATCCATTGCGTTGGAAAGCGTGGCAACGGTCTGATGAGGCAACCATTTTCCATCCTCTAGATAACGTGGAACTGTATCGTTAACATTAGTGGCAGCGATAAAGCGTTTTACCGGCAATCCCATCGATTTTGCCAATAAACCCGCGGTCAAATCACCAAAATTCCCACTCGGTACAGAGATAACCAGTTGTTCACGCTTATCTTCTGGTAGCTGAGCAATTGCTTCAAAGTAGTAGCAAATTTGCGCCAACAAGCGGCTGATGTTAATTGAGTTGGCTGAATTGAGATACAAAGCCTGTTTCAACTCCTGATCATCAAACGCCTGTTTAACCAACGCCTGACAATCATCGAAATCGCCATCAATCGCCACCGTGTGAATATTACCGTCCAATGTACAGAATAGTTTCTCCTGTAACGGACTGATCTTGCCTCGCGGATAGAGGATTACCACCTGTACATTATTCAGCCCATAAAAGGCGTGCGCTACTGCTGCCCCCGTATCGCCGGAAGTCGCAGTCAGGATAGTTACTGGCTGCTCACCGGCAACTTGTGCCAACATTTGCGCCATAAAACGGCCGCCAAAATCCTTAAATGCCAGCGTCGGGCCGTGAAATAATTCCAGCGTTGCAACATCATTTTCCACATCGGTCACAGGAACCGGAAAAGTAAAAGCATGCTTAACTCGTGTCGCCAGTTGTTCTGGCGGAATTTCCTCGCCAATAAACGCGGAGAGAATGCGACCGCTGCGGGTGACAAAATCCAGTTTCAACAGTTGGTCAATTTCTTCACGACTAAATTCGGGTAAATCTTGCGGGAAGAAAAGCCCTTGCTGTTCGCCTAACCCCTGTTTGACTGCTTGTGCAAAACTCACCTGCTCGCGGTTGTCTTTCAAGTTATACAGTTTCATTAGTTACCCTATTTGTCGTGCGCCTGCGAGATCCAGACGGCAAATGTGTACAAAACCTTCATCATTCTGAACATAATGCTGTTGCAGCCACTCAGCTATTTCCTCTGCGGTCGCCATATCATTACAAATGGAGAACAATGTCGGGCCAGAACCAGAAATACCACACGCCAATGCCCCTACCCGTTTTGCTGTTTCACGCGCATTAGCAAAACCCGGTAACAGTTGAGTACGATACGGTTCAGCAACCACATCTTTCATCAATCTGGCTGCCAGCGCTGGTTGCCGTGTATGACAAGCATGAATAAACCCGGCAAGGAAACGTCCATGATCGATAACATCCTGCTTCGAATAGTTCACAGGTAAAATTGCTCTGGCTTCTGCGGTAGAAACTTTAATGCCCGGATAGGCCATCACCCATAACCACTCATCAAACGTAGGTACTGGCTGACAGATAACATCTCCTTGTTCCATAATCAGTTGCAAACCGCCGAGATAACATGGAGCGACATTATCATAGTGAATACTGCCGGAAATACGTCCTTCCAGTTGCCCCATCATTGCCAGTAATTGGCTTTCATAAAATGGGAGACCTGCAAACTCGTTCAGTGCCATCAAACCTGCAACAACAGAACAAGCACTGGAGCCAAGGCCAGAACCAATTGGCATATTTTTTTCCAGCGTCATTTCCACTGGTAATTGTTTGCCCAAACGCTGGCAGAATAATTGCCAGCATTGATAAACAATGTTGTGCTCCAGTTTCTCAGGTAACTTCCCTACAAACTGCCCTTCATTACGCAAACTGAAACTCTTCGCTGCCCGGACAGTAACGCAGTCACCTAATAAAGCACCATTAACTGGAGAGACCGCCGCTCCCAGTACATCAAACCCAACACTGACATTGCCAATAGATGCAGGCGCATAGACTTTAATCACAATTAAACTCCCTGTTTCCAGGACAAGGTACGCAGCATATCTGCGAAAACACCTGCGGCAGTAACATCATTACCCGCCCCGTATCCCCGCAGTACCAGCGGTATTGGCTGATAGTAACGCGTGTAGAATGCCAACGCATTTTCGCCATTTTTGACTTTATAAAGCGGATCATTACCATCCACTGCGGAGATTTTCACCTTACAACGGCCCTCTTCAATTATGCCAACATAGCGCAATACTTTTCCCTGCCCTTTGGCTTCTGCCACCCGCTGGTTGAAAACCTGATCAAGAGAAGGTAAACGTTCAAGGAAAGCATCCACGTCCCCTCGGCTATCAAAGGAGGCTGGCAGTACAGGCTCCACATCAATACCATCCAATTCAAGTTCATAACCTGATTCACGAGCGAGGATCAACAGTTTACGGGCAACATCCATACCGGACAGATCATCACGCGGATCGGGTTCGGTATAGCCTTTCTCTTTTGCCAGTAACGTTGCCTGAGATAGTGACATTCCTTCATCCAGCATACCGAAAATAAAAGAGAGAGAACCAGAAAGAATGCCATTGAACTGAATGAGTTCATCACCCGCATTAAGCAGGTTTTGTAAGTTTTCAATAACAGGCAGGCCAGCCCCTACGTTAGTGTCATACAGAAATTTGCGTTTAGATTTCTCTGCCGCCTTACGAATCTGATGATAATAAGCCATTGACGAAGTATTGGCTTTTTTATTCGGCGTGACCACATTGAAGCCATCACTCAGGAAACTGACGTATTGATCAGCAATTTGCTGATTAGAGGTACAATCCACTATCATCGGGTTCAGTAAATGGTACTCTTTCTCTAAACGGATCAGGCGGCTCAAACTAAAAGGTTCTTTAGCCTCTGATAAACATTGCTGCCAATTATCAAGGCAAATACCTCTCATGTCCGTCAACATGGCCCGTGAATTAGCAATACCACATACCCGTAAATCAATGTGCTTTTGCTTCAACCATGTTTGTTGACGACGGATTTGTTCAATCAAAACACTGCCTACACCACCAACACCGACAACAAAAACTTCGATCACCTGATCGGTATTGAATAACATCTGATGGCACAAACGAACAGCTGTCGTTGCCACTTCATTATCGATAACCGCAGAGATGGAACGTTCAGAAGATCCCTGTGCGATTGCAACAATATTGATATTACCGCGCGCCAATGCAGAGAAGAAACGGGCAGAGATGCCGCGCAGGGTACGCATACCATCGCCAACAACAGAGATAATGGAAAGATTTTCCATCACATCTAAAGGATCAAAAACCCCCTCTTTCAGCTCAAGATAGAATTCTTCACTCAGTGCCTGACGCGCGCGTTCCAATTCACGTTGAGGGACACAGAAGCTGATACTGTATTCTGAAGATGACTGAGTAATCAGCACAACAGAGATCCCTTTGCGGGACATGACAGCAAATACCCTTGCCGCCATACCCACCATCCCCTTCATACCAGGACCTGATACGTTAATCATTGCCATATTGCTCAGGTTGGTAATCCCTTTTACCGGCGTACTTTCATCTTTCTGCCCGTCACCGATCAGTGTTCCAGGCGCATCTGGATTGGAGGTATTTTTAATCAAACAAGGGATCTGAAATTGAGCAATTGGAGCAATGGTCCGTGGATGCAATACCTTGGCACCGAAATAAGAGAGCTCCATCGCTTCCTGATAGGACATGCCTTTTAATAACCGTGCATCCGGCACAACTCTGGGATCACAGGTATAAACACCATCCACATCAGTCCAGATTTCACAACATGTCGCCCGCAAGCAAGCCGCCAAAACCGCAGCAGAATAGTCAGAACCATTACGCCCCAGGACAACTAGCTCCCCTTTATCATTTCCAGCCGTAAATCCAGCCATCAGAACAATATGGTCATCAGGAATATTCAGAGAAGCAATGCGCTTCGTAGACTCGTTGATATCTACCGTAGATTCAAGGTAATGACCTTGTGCCAACAAATTTTCTACCGGATCAATCACCGTGACCTTGTGACCACGTGCCTGCAATACAGACTCCATGATGGCGATAGAGAGTTTTTCCCCACGACAAATCAGGGAAGCGTTAATGCTGTCCGGGCATTGGCCCAGTAACGAAATACCATGCAGAACCTGTTTCAATTGAGCAAATTCTTGCTCAACCATCATTTTTAACCGTTCATAAGCAAAACCGGGTTGTGCCTGTGCCACCCCCTGTAATAAATCAACAAAGATCTGCTCAGCATCGTGCATATGGGTAATGATCTCTTGCCCAGCTACCGTTTTTTCAATCATAGCCACTAAATGATTGGTAATTTTTGCCGGAGCAGAAAGCACCAACGCAACCCCTCCTTGAGAAAGTTTTTTCTCTGCAATATCGGCAACGCTCAACACTCGCTGGTAATTAGCGATCGAAGTTCCTCCAAATTTAAGCACTCGCATTAACATTTTTCTCCTGATTCCGCGCCAAAAAAAAGCCCGCATCTGATTTGGATGCGGGCTTTTTTCTCTGTTTTATATATGCGTCAGCCCGCTCCGCAACCTGTGGTTCCGGTGGTGGTAATAATTGTGGTTTTCAGGCTGATAGTTTGCATAGGT
This sequence comes from Photorhabdus sp. S10-54, assembly GCF_963878145.1. Classification (NCBI taxonomy): domain Bacteria; kingdom Pseudomonadati; phylum Pseudomonadota; class Gammaproteobacteria; order Enterobacterales; family Morganellaceae; genus Photorhabdus; species Photorhabdus sp. S10-54. The sequence goes on from NZ_CAWNXG010000008.1 coordinate 131,797, forward strand.
TCCTGTCTGTCATTTAATGGGTTCGACCCTATATTGGTTAAATGAATTTGTGCGCAAAGTCAAACATTTTCTCTAAATAACCTTACGCTTTTGATATTTTTAATATTGGAATAATTCATTTCATGGTCATCAAGACAAACAAATATTTCTTACTGAACCCAATCTTTTAGTTATTAAATCCATTTTTAACAAAATTAACAATATATTTTATCTTTTCGTAAAAATCAGTTATTTTTGTTCACCGCCAAGCTCATGGGGGATTATTTTTCGAACAAAACCACTCTGTGCGTTAACAAGAATTTGTCATTTGCATGACAGAATACAAGGTATAAAATAACCAATATAAATAATATTAACGTGCTACAATCAATTTTGATGTACGTCAATAAAAGGTAGTTTTTTTAGATGGTAAATGCATTGCAAGCTGTTATATTGCTGTTAATGGACTAACATAACACTGTTTAACCAGTTTTTTTGGGTATATACCCACCAAAGGAAAAGCAACTTTTACTTTCAGTGTAAAACATATCAATAAAATGTTATTACTGATTTGGGCTATAATTTCAGTGATGACAAATAATAACCAGTAAATATCCTGAGATAAGAGTAGTTTGAATCATTCTGATTTATTTTTAAGCGATTCTAGGTAGCAACCATGCAAACCCCGCACATTTTGATTGTTGAAGACGAAATTGTCACTCGCAATACCCTAAAAAGCATTTTCGAAGCTGAAGGGTACATAGTTTATGAAGCCACCGATGGTTCAGAAATGCACCATATTCTGTCAAACAACGACATTAACCTGGTGATTATGGATATTAATCTTCCAGGCAAAAATGGCTTGTTACTTGCCCGCGAACTGCGTGAGCAAGCAAATGTTGCCTTGATGTTCCTGACCGGCCGTGATAACGAAGTAGACAAAATCCTTGGCTTGGAAATTGGCGCAGATGATTACATCACCAAACCATTTAATCCGCGTGAATTGACTATTCGCGCCCGCAACCTGCTTTCTCGTACCATGAATCTGAGTAATGTCAGCGAGGAACGCCGCCAAGTTGAGAGTTATAAATTCAACGGTTGGGAATTAGATATCAATAGCCGTTCTCTGATAAGCCCAGCTGGTGAGCCGTATAAATTGCCACGCAGCGAGTTCCGCGCCATGCTTCATTTCTGTGAAAATCCAGGCAAAATCCAAACACGCGCAGATTTACTGAAAAAAATGACAGGTCGTGAATTGAAACCTCACGACCGTACTGTTGATGTAACGATTCGTCGTATCCGTAAACATTTTGAATCGACGCCAGATACGATGGAAATTATCGCCACCATTCACGGTGAAGGCTATCGTTTCTGTGGTGATTTGGAAGCATAACTTGAACCTATACCCTATGGATTTCAAGATGCATCGCGACGGCAAAGGAGCGAATCCCCGGGAGCATAGCGAACTATGTGACCGGGGTGAGTGAGTGCAGCCAACAAAGAGGCAACTTGAAAGATAACGGGTATATCAGTAAGTCTCTAACAATGACAGGATGGGATATCCCTGTAAGAACCCATCCTGCCCCTCAATTTTCCACCGTCTTCCACGGCATAATGGGTACAGCACTGAGCGCATTCTTCGGTGAACCATCGATCATCTTATCGGAATATGTCAAATAGACTAATGCATTACGGTTTGCATCATAGAAGCGAACGACTTGAAGTTTTTTAAACACCAGTGAGGTTCGTTTCTGGAAAACCACCTGACCTTTTTTGCTGCTCTTTTTAATCTTGTCTGTGAGTTCAATCTCTCCAACCTGCTGACAAGAAATAGCTGCATCAGAAGTATCTTCCGCAAGTCCTAAACCCCCTTTTATTCCACCTGTTTTTGCCCTGCTCAGGTAGCAAGTCACATTTTTAACATCAGGATCATCAAACGCTTCCACGACAATTTTGTGATCAGGCCCGATAAATTTAAAAACAGTGTCTACCGAGCCAATCTCTTCAGACAGAGCCACCACAGGTATGCACAACAATGCCGTTGTTACGAGTATCTTTATGATTTTTAACATATATAGTCTCATTCCTTAATTAATTCAGCGTAAAATTTCACCGCTGAGATACCAAATAGGACGGTAATACCATCAATAGAAATAATTAATCATTAATATAATTTCATAAAGTAATGAGTGAAATAATAATACGAATAAGTATCCTATTGTAAATATAAGACTTGTTTTACACTTAGTGCTCATATCCAGTAGAGTTATTGTTGAATGCCACGCTTGTCAATAAATTATGAACACGAACAGCACGCAGAAATCAGAACAGACATACGATGTACAAGGAATGATTCGTTTTACCACTCTGTGGGACTGTTCAAGTGGCAAACAAAATAGCCTAGTAGTATAGGTTCTTATATACCCTATGGATTTCAAGATGCATCGCGACGGCAAGGGAGCGAATCCCCGGGAGCATAGCGAACTATGTGACTGGGGTGAGTGAGTGCAGCCAACAAAGAGGCAACTTGAAAGATAACGGGTATATTGTTCTTTTGGTCTTAATGACTAAGGAGATGTATGGATCAAACCGGCATCATTCGTGATTTATTACGTTGGCTAGATAACCATTTAGATCAACCATTATCACTCAATAATGTTGCAGCTAAAGCAGGTTATTCTAAATGGCACCTGCAACGTATGTTTAAAGACATTACCGGCCAGGCTATTGGCTCCTATATCCGTGCCAGAAGGTTATCGCGGGCAGCCGTTGCTTTACGTTTAACCAGCCGCCCTATTCTGGATATTGCTTTACAGTACCAGTTTGACTCCCAACAAACTTTCACTCGCGCATTTAAAAAACAATTCAATAAAACACCAGCACTTTATCGACTCAGTGAGGAGTGGTGTGCCACGGGTATTTGCCCGCCCATATTGCTGGATAAAAGGTATATTCCCGAAGCAACCTATCTCACACTAGAGGAACAACCACTGGTGGGTATAGAACAGACCTGTTCCTATACGCTGGAACAATGGTCCAGTTTTTGTACTGAAATGCGCCACAATTTCTGGACATATTATCTGCAAAATGCAGAGGTGTTACCTCCTGTACTTTATGGCCTTCACCATGCAACTCCCAATCCAGAAAAAGAAGATGAACAAACCGTATTGTACACAACAGCGGTAGAACCCCAATATGCCCAGTTTGATGTGGCAGGCAGCCAGCCTGTTACATTACCGGCTGGAGAATACGTCTCATTTAGTTACTACGGTACCAAAGATGGCTTACAGGATTTCCTGTTTACCGTCTATGGTATTTGCCTGCCAATGCTAAACCTGACACGTAGGAAAGGATACGACATCGAACGATATTATCTTACCAATACCAATGATAGAGACAAGGAAGCGGCGAATCATATCATCGAATTTCAGTATCTCATTCCTATCCAGCATTAGCGTTGTAATTCATCCAGTGCGGGCGTATCCAGATGTGTGATATCGCCTGCCGTTTCTACAATCCAGCCCGACGCTAGCCACGGACTGTGCTGATAATCCACTCTGGACAGAGAGCAATTTCGCAAGCGAAGACGACGTTCAGCATGTGCGGGCAATCCCAGTATTGTGCCAACCAAACATCCCAAAGCGATGCCATGACTGACTAACAACGGTCGGCTACCAACAGGCAGATTACGACAGCCCTCCAGAGCAGCCCTCATACGCACAGCCAGTTCATCCATAGATTCGCCTTTGGGGATACGTCCACCAGGTGTGCCATCAAGGACTTTCTTACGCCAGTTCTCTTCTTCCGATGTTAATGAATCAATATTTCTGCGTTCAAGAACCCCCATGTGCAATTCACGCAAACGTGGCTCCAGAATAATTTCACAACCACAAACCTCAGCAATGATTTCCGCCGTTCGACGTGTACGTCCAAGGTCACTGGTAATAATATGGGTAATACTTTCAGATTTTACTCTTTGCGCCACTAATCTGGCTTGATGTTCGCCTGTTTCAGTCAAAGGGCTGTCAGATTGTCCCTGAATACGACGTGCTGCGTTCCATTCAGACTCCCCATGCCGAACAAGATATACCTGTAACATTTTCATTTTCCGTTATACTGCGTAAATACTCGTTCAAAGGATAACTCATCTATTATGTATCACGTTATTGCTGCAACCACCAACCCTGCAAAAATTAAAGCCATTAGTCTCGCCTTTGATGATGTTTTTGGGCCAGGTACTTATCGGATCGAAGATATCAATGTAGACAGTAGCGTCCCACAACAACCTATTGGTAACACAGAAACCCGTACTGGCGCCCGTCAGCGTGTCATGGCGGCCAGACAAGTTCGCCCTGAAGCAGACTTTTGGGTAGGTGTGGAAGCGGGTATTGAAGACGATATGACATTTGCCTGGATGGTTGTGGAATATCAGCAAATTCGCGGAGAATCTCGTTCAGCCAGTCTGATGCTACCAGAGAAAATTCTTGATGGTATCCGCGAAGGTCGGGAATTAGGCCATGAAATGGCTTACCTTACAGGTATTGATAACATCAAGCAGAAAGATGGTGCAATTGGCTTTTTCACTGATGGCACCCTGACTCGTACCAGCGTGTACCACCAAGCTCTGATATTGGCTTTAGTGCCCGTACATCATGAAATGTATAAAGAGATGAACGCCCGTTAAACAAACATTCCGCCTAGGCCGCAATTGGCGGCCTGCTATTTCAGTAATTGCTGTTCCAACCAAGCCTTAACATCGTTTGAGGCAAATTTCAGGCTATTAGAGCCGCGCGTAATCGTCGCAATACCCACTCCAAGTTCATTTTTCAGCTCACGCTGGCTCATTTTTCCACTCATCAACTCCTTGATAATGCGTACCCTGGTAGCCAGTGCTGTCCGTTCATCTGGTGTCAATAATAACTGCAAAATCGGATGCTGTAGATTTTCAGCAAAAGCCTGTTGGAGTAATGTCACGAAACATTGCCAATCTTCATGATCTTGCGGCGAAAGTGCTGGATCTGTCAGATGATTTGTCGTCATAATTAATCAGTCATCATACTATTTAACTAGTACAGCAGCATAACATAGTTTGCCATAAATCAATAACGCCTTTGCCATTCCGCGTTAGTCAGCACATTTGATGCTTTGCCCATGAAATGACTATAGAAAACATCATAAACCAAAACACTTTTGACATAATTGCGGGTCTCAGAAAATGGAATGCTTTCAATAAAGGCTATCGCATCGAGTCGCCCACCACTGTCAGATAACCAGCGATCTACCCGAGTTGGTCCGGCATTATAGCCAGCGCTGGCAAGTATCCGATTATTTCCAAAACGCTGATAAACCGATTCGAGATAAGCAGTACCGATTTCGATATTCGTCAGCGGGTTTATAAGTTGGCTACTGTTCATATATCCTTGGATTCCATTTTTCTTAACCGTATCCTCTGCCGTTTCTGGCATTACCTGCATCAACCCAATTGCCCCAACTGGCGAATTAGCTTGCGGATTCCAGGCACTTTCCTGGCGGGCTATCGCCATTGCATAACTTTGAGAAATTCCTTTATTTACAGTGAAGTGACTAAATTCCCGCAGCCATGCTAATGGAAAACGCTCTTCAAGGTAGTCCCACATTTTTCCGGTTATTGTCGCCTGTACACTAAGCGCTGCCCATTTTTGATTGAAAGCATAACGCGCCAGTTGCTGTTGTTTTAATTTAGCCTGGCTGGCGACCAGATAGCTCCACTCTATGCGAGCAAGATTATCCATTTGCCAATATATCAATTCCCTGACTCTCTGCACTTCAGGTATTGAAGCAATGGCAGCATCTGGCTTTTTTGCGATACTTATCGTCAGCGGATAGTTGACATTCAGTTTTTGCGCAGCAGCCATTGGATAAAAACCACGGCCTTCTATCAGCTTACGTAGTATCGCTTCACCTTCACTTTTATTACCCTGTGCCAATAGAATGTTGGCTCGCCAATAACGCCATTCCTCTTTGCCCTGGTCCTCTAACGGCAGCAATTTTATCCATTGAGCCAAACCACGCTTATCTGCATGACCCAATGCCAACCGAACACGACGCTCAAGCAATGCAACAGATTGACTACCGCGGATCGCATCATCACGCCACTTTTCCTGTTCATCGCTCACATCCCCCATTAACTGCCAGGCAACAATATCTTTCAACCGCTGACGTTCACTTGCATTCATCTTTTGCACTCTGACAATTGATGGAATGATCGCTCTTGCCTGCTCCGGATCTTGACGAGCGAAACGCGAGAAAGCCGCTAAAGTAGCTACACGGGTAAAATCAGTCGGCCCGGTATGATTAGCAAAATCCGCCACGGTAGCCGGATCATTCTGCAACTTAATCAGGTCTTCACTGATACTTTTGTATCCCAGTGGCAATTGTTTAGCGAGGTAACTGACCAGTGACGTATTCCCCGCTTTTAACGCGAGACTAATACGCTGTAATATCAGTTTCACTGATAAATGACCAGTTTGCTGCCAAACATCAAATAACTTATCGCAACTGGCTGGTAAAGAACGCCCATTCAACCAAATTTCTTTTGCTCCCTGCCAGGCAACCTGTTCCTCACCTGTAGACCATTTAGCAAAATAGTAATGACAGCGAGCTGTAATAGATTTCGGTGCTGTAGGAGTGAACGCCAGTATCCCACGCCACTCTTCGCGGCGTGCAAGCTCATTGATAAAACGGGATGGTAAAGAACGTGCAGGGGGCAGATTAGGGTAACGATCAATAAAATCACGGATCTGCGTTGGTGTGACAAGTGCCAAATCCTGAGTCAGCTCCCGGTATTCTAGATAAGGATAAAGAGGATAGTCTTTCAATGTCGGCATCAGCCTCGCGATTTCATCCCTATCACTGACATTCCACGCTTGCTTAATCTGCTGATATCTCTGCCGCTGATTTTCCAGAGAATCAGCATTTGCTGCTACAGAGATAAAAATCAACCCTATAGCCATCGCAAGGTATTGCCACTTAGCCATTATCACGTTCCTCTGGGAGATAAAATCAAACAGGTTAATATTACGAATGCATAAACACCATAATAATATAATTACCACCTCTTACCACATTAATTTTCCATATGATGAGATATATAAACACATATTCATAATAGGTTAGTTTTTTATATAATAAATTGATTCGCTTTAACAAACTCAACCTAGGATCATTTTATTCGAGCAATTGGGTTATAGAGTTTATTGACTTAAATCGGGTAAACTGTGATAAATCGTGCTCAGACGAGCATAAATAACCTAACTTGATATAATCAAATACCAACACGCCCTGTTCATGCGACTTGCTTCGCAAAACAGGCACTATAACAATCAGAGATAGCGAGGCTTATAGCAACGTGGCTCAATATGTCTACACCATGCATCGGGTCGGTAAAATTGTTCCCCCGAAACGTCATATCCTGAAAAATATCTCCTTAAGTTTCTTTCCGGGAGCAAAAATTGGTGTTCTTGGCCTTAATGGCGCCGGTAAATCGACCTTACTGCGTATTATGGCTGGCATCGATAAAGACATCGAAGGAGAAGCTCGCCCACAATCAGGAATTAAAATTGGCTATCTACCGCAGGAACCTAAATTAAACCTTGAGTACACTGTCCGCGAAGCAGTGGAAGAAGCGGTTAGCGAGGTAAAACATGCGCTGACCCGTTTGGATGAAGTCTATGCAGCCTATGCTGATCCTGACGCCGATTTTGACAAACTGGCTAAAGAACAAGGTGAGCTGGAAGCAATTATTCAGTCCCACGATGGCCATAACCTTGATAACCAGCTTGAACGCGCCGCTGATGCCCTGCGTCTACCGCCGTGGGATGCAAAAATCGAGCATCTATCTGGAGGGGAACGCCGCCGTGTGGCAATTTGCCGCTTACTGCTGGAAAAACCCGACATGCTGCTACTGGACGAACCCACTAACCACCTTGACGCCGAATCTGTCGCATGGCTGGAACGCTTCCTGCACGATTACGAAGGTACCGTTGTTGCAATTACCCATGACCGTTACTTCCTTGATAACGTTGCCGGCTGGATTCTGGAACTTGATCGTGGTGAAGGCATTCCGTGGGAAGGTAACTACTCTTCATGGCTGGAACAGAAAGATGCTCGTCTGGCTCAAGAAGCCGCAACAGAAGCCGCACGCCGTAAATCCATTGAGAAAGAGCTGGAATGGGTTCGCCAAAATCCGAAAGGCCGTCAGGCAAAAGGTAAAGCACGTCTGGCCCGTTTTGAAGAATTAAATAGCGTTGAATACCAGAAACGTAACGAAACCAGCGAACTGTTCATTCCACCTGGGCCACGCCTGGGCGACAAAGTTCTGGAAGTGGAAAATCTAACCAAATCCTATGGCGACCGGGTTCTGATTGATAATCTGAACTTCTCTCTGCCCAAAGGGGCGATTGTTGGGATTATCGGGCCTAATGGTGCGGGTAAATCTACCCTGTTCCGTATGATCTCCAACCAGGAACAACCCGATTCCGGTACCATCACGTTAGGTGAAACCGTCAAACTCGCTTCTGTCGATCAGTTCCGTGACAACATGGATGATAAGAAAACCGTTTGGGAAGAGATCTCCGGCGGCCAGGATATCATGCGTATCGGTAACTTTGAGTTACCAAGTCGCGCCTATGTTGGCCGTTTTAACTTCAAAGGTGTTGATCAAGGCAAACGTGTCGGTGAATTGTCTGGTGGTGAAAGAGGACGGCTACATTTGGCTAAACTGCTGCAAGTCGGCGGTAACATGCTGTTGCTTGATGAACCAACCAACGATCTGGACATTGAAACTTTGCGCGCACTGGAAAACGCCTTGCTGGAGTTCCCAGGTTGTGCAATGGTTATTTCCCATGATCGTTGGTTCCTTGATCGTATCGCAACCCACATCATTGATTATCAAGATGAAGGTAAAGTCACTTTCTTTGAAGGTAACTTTAGTGAATACGAAGACTATAAGAAGCGGACTCTCGGAGCAGAAGCACTGGAACCGCATCGCATTAAATATAAGAGAATCAGCAAATAATCATATTGAAAATGGCCTGGTAACAGGCCGTTTTCCACTCAATTATTTAGATATAAACTCATAGTCTTATTCATTATGCTATGTGTAAGATAAGTATCATGGATAATCTTTCCTTCTTTCAAAGTAATAATACGATCTGCATGTTTAATAAGCCTATTATCCTGTGAAGCCACAACAACTGTACCTCTTTGGTTATAAGCAATAAAACTTAAGATATCAATAGCTGTTTGGCAGTCATAATTATTAAGATGACGGGTTGGCTCGTCAGCAAACAAATACCGAGGGCTTTTCACAATGGCGCCAGCTATTGCCACCCGTTGTTTTTCATTATCACGTAATTCCTTGGGATATATATCTTTCTTGTGTTTCAGGCCAACAATATTGAGTGCCTTAGTTGCCCTGACTATTGCTTCCTGATGAGAGGTCGTGATTCCACAAGAGAGAGATAATAGCAAATTATCCAAGACCGTAAGTTCATTAGATAAATTAATTCTTTGAAAGATAAAACCACAATTTATCAAATGGAATCTATCTAACTCGAAGTTATTCATCCTCCCCAATTCATTATCAGCAATTAATATTTTTCCTCCGTCGAGAGGCAATAACCCAGAAATCATTGCCAGCAAAGTACTTTTTCCTGAACAAAGATCCCCATTAATCAAAGTAAATTCACCTGGGAAAATAGAAAGAGTGATGTCTGAAATCATTTTCTGGTTAGCTTTACTTTCCGAAAAACCATATGAAATATCAATGGCTTCAATCGTAGCAATTTGATTCAAATTCATTATCTCAGCATAATTAATAGTGTAAGAAATCTGGCATTATCAGTAACTCTTACAGCCAGAGCAATCCGTAAAAATACAGATATTCATCATTATAAGATTACACAAACGAGGGAAAATCATATAAGAAATATCTCAATTGAAAGTATATCAATATTTCTACCAGTGACTATTTCAAATGACTATCTGTATGCTAAAATCAAAATTTTACTAAACAAGATCAACCCATTCCTATCAACCATTCATTAGCAACAGGCCATTATCTTGTTTGTACAAATAAAAAAATAACATCAGACAAATAATTTTTTATAGATAAAAACACCTTAATATCATAACAACATGTTAAAATTAATATTTAATTACCATAATAACAATGATACTTCTAACATTAAATTATTAATAGAAAAATCAACCTTATCCTTATTCTCCAACCAATCAAAAACACAAAAAATTTTATTTAAAAATCAACAGGGAAGTATTTAATTATTAATCTTGTTTTTATTCAAGAAATAAATAATCAATAGAAGTATCAAAAATATTAATAGCTGTTATATATTTTATTACTTACAGGAAATAAAAATATCCAGCCACAATGCATATTGTGATTAGATATATATTTACTAATTTATCATATAAAATATTATATATAGATTTAATTATAAACGATTCAACTAACGTATCATTTAGGATTAGCCGCTAAAAGTTGCTGAATGAGTTCAATACAACGTAGGAAACGCTGATCATAATCGGGTGAATCCACATTGACATATTCAATATTATTACTTTTCAGCATATCCTCCAGCAGTTGCTGGAACTCTTTACGATCCTGCTCGCTGCCAAGGCTACGCAAACCGTCAGCAACCCAAGGGGTATTGTTTTCCAGTAGAATGACCAAATCAAATCGATATTCATCAATTAATGCCTGAACAAACGGGTGTTCACGTCCTTCATATCGCTTACAAAATGCTTGGGTAGTGACAAAATCGGTATCTATAAATGTAACCTTATTCGCATATTTTACAGCAAAATCAATATATTGGGCTTGTCCCAATGCAATCTTGTCATAGTCCGAATATTGTAGCGCCATCTCATCTCCCCCCAGATGAGAAAAAACATAATCACGACCATATTCCCAAGCACTTGTCGTATTAAAAATATTTGCCAATTTGTTAACTAACGTAGATTTACCACTGGACTCTCCACCAAGAATCGCTACGGTACGAACAAAGAAAGGTTTCACTTCCGTAGGAATATATTCCCAATGACGGAATGGGTCTTGGCGAATATGCCGACCACTGATTTTCATAAACGAACGTTGTGGATCGATAAGAATTGTCTCAATTCCTAAATGTTCTTTATATCGGGGAGAATCCTGAGTTTCGCTGGAATATATATAAGTTGGATTAATGCCTTTTTTTGACATAAAGGCTTTCATGCCGTCACTCCACACATCCCAACCATGTGGATAGGACTCAATTCCCTGTTCATCAAAAGAATGAATATGAATATTTTTCTGATACTTAAACGTTTGGAGCAACCAGCGCAGACGATCACTCACCGTAGGTTGCTGAGACATGGAACTGCTCATAAACAGCTCCCGATCTCTCGGCTCATCATGGCAAAGGATAATATGCAACTCATCCACCTGACTACAGGCCCGTTGAATCAGATAGATATGCCCAGTATGCAATGGATAGAATTTGCCGAATACCACTCCAACAGTTTTATTTTGCACAGGATATTGCAACCTCAGATAGTGATGGAGAGCAGCCAATTTTTGGGCACTGGGACTTTTAATTTTGTCATTAATTAACTGGCTGAGATAACCTTTGGTCATACCACTTGCATCAGCAACCTGCTGCAACGTATAACCTGTCTGTTTAATCGCTTCTTTAAGGTAGTCAAATTGCCCCATATCTCCTCCCTGTTTAACCAAAATCTTCCATAACAGATAACGCATCCGCCAACTTTTTCACACCAAAAACTTCCATCGCTGGCAGCGCTTTTTTCGGCATATTGGCATAAGGCACTATCGCCCGTTTAAAACCATGTTTAGCGGCTTCGGATATGCGCTCCTGTCCACTGGGCACAGGACGGATTTCCCCTGCTAGCCCCACCTCTCCAAATACAACCAAATCACGGGGTAACGGCCGATCCCGAAAACTGGAGACTAAAGAGAGCAGTAAAGCGAGATCCGCGCTAGTTTCCGCAACTTTAACGCCACCCACAACATTCACAAACACATCCTGATCGGACATTTGCAAACCACCATGGCGATGAAGGACAGCCAACAGAATAGCCAACCGGTTTTGCTCCAAACCCACAGCCACCCGCCGTGGATTGGTCATCATAGAATGATCCACCAGCGCTTGAATCTCTACCAACAGAGGACGAGTCCCTTCCCACACCACCATGACAGAACTGCCAGCGGTAACTTCATCACCACGGCTCAGGAAAATCGCTGATGGGTTACTAACCTCACGCAATCCTTGTTCTGTCATGGCGAATACGCCAAGCTCATTAACGGCCCCAAACCGATTTTTATGACTGCGTAAAGTGCGAAAGCGGGAATCTGCTTCACCATCAAGCATCACTGAACAGTCAATACAGTGTTCCAACACCTTCGGACCCGCCAACGAGCCATCTTTGGTCACATGACCAACCATAACAATGGCAACACCACGAGTCTTAGCAAACCGAGTAAGATAAGCGGCAGTCTCTCTGACCTGAGCGACACTCCCCGGCGAAGATTGAATATCCGCCATATGCATCACTTGAATGGAGTCAATCACCATCAACTTTGGCTGCTCCTGCTCCGCAATCAGACAAATTTGTTCAATACTGGTTTCTGACAACATATTCAGATTATCAGCCGGCAATCCCAACCGGTGCGCACGCATTGCCACCTGTTGTAACGACTCTTCCCCAGTGACATATAAAGTTTTCATCTGTGCAGACAACTGACACATCGTCTGCAACAATAAGGTACTTTTCCCTGCTCCCGGATTACCGCCAATCAGAATCGCGCTACCGGGAACAACACCACCGCCAAGCACCCGATCGAACTCTTTAAATCCCGTAGAAAAACGAGGAAGTTCTTCCAGACTGATCTCTGATAATTTCTGAACCCTGCTGACACCAGCATCTCCCGCATAACCACTGAACCGCTCATTACGGGAGGAAGGTGCTGCGGCTAAGCGCACCTCCGTAATGGTATTCCAAGCATGACACGCACTACATTGCCCCTGCCAGCGCGGATAATCCGCCCCACACTCATTACAGACAAATGCCCGCTTTGCTGCTTTTGCCACTCTGCACTCCTAAAGATTCTATACCCGTCATCTTTCAAGTTGCCTCTTTGTTGGCTGCACTCACTCACCCCGGTCACATAGTTCTCTATGCTCCCGGGGATTCGCTCCCTTGCCGTCGCGATGCATCTTGAAATCCATTGGGTATATTAACGCTCTTCGTGTTTAAGACCGCCACTTAACACACACAATACTCCCATGAGATCAGCATGACGGATGGTCACTTTCGACTGTGCATAAACTTTCGGCTTAGCATGGTAAGCAATACCTAACCCTGCTTTGCGGATCATCTTCAAGTCATTAGCGCCGTCACCAATCGCGACAGTTTGCTCCAATGAGATATCCAGTTTTTTTGCCAGTTTCACCAATGTGGCAGCTTTATATTTAGCATCAACAACTGGTCCTATAACCTTACCTGTCAACTTACTATTTTTTATTTCTAACTGATTGGCTACCGCAGCCACCAAACGTAAATTCTGGCGCAAATGGTCAGCAAAATAGGTAAAACCACCCGATGCGATTGCCACATGCCAATCAAAAGATTGTAACTTACGCACCAGACTGGTCAGCCCCGGCATAAGTGGTAAATTTTCTACAACCTGTCGCAGAATATCAGCATCAGCCCCTGCCAACTGGGCAACTCGCTCCCGCAGACTATCAGAAAAATCCAGCTCTCCTTGCATTGCCCGCTCGGTAATCTCGGCTACTTTGTCACCTACGCCAGCCAAACGGGCAATTTCATCAATACATTCAATTTGAATTGCTGTTGAATCCATATCCATCACTAGCAAACCTGGTGACCGCAACCGTGGGATCTGCCCCAAAGGAACCACATCTAACCGACACTCATCAGCTAGCCGTTTAATACGAGCCGTCAAATTTCCGGCAATACGTACTACCTGATAATCATCAATACGCCATGAAGAAACGATGACAATAGCAGCACCAAGCCGATGTTGAAAATTACTAATACGTTGTTTATCCAGGCCACGGCCATATATCAACCAACCACTGTCACCCGCTCGGTAATCCAACGGCATAACTTCTTCACCACTTAACGAAAGCGGTAATCCCGGCCACTTATGGACCTCTTCCGGCAAATAGTGATAAGCCAGGTTATTAGACATTAATCCCTACTCCTGTAATCCCACATGATTTGACAGCAAAAAATTGTGCTTCAAACTATCCTCTCTGTACTGCATCTGGCAACATTGCGTTGACCAAAGCTTGGAAGAGATAACTATGATCAAAGCTAAATTAAAATTCCGACTGCATAAAACAGCTATCATCTTGATTTGCATTGCTTTATTAGTATTTCTAATGCAGGGTGTTTCTTATTTTAGCCGTTCTCACCAACAAGCCCAGATGGATCAATTTGAGGAATTGGCAAAAACCTTGGCAAAACAAGTCGCATTCAGCTTATCTGATTATATGGAGAGTGGCAGCAAAGATCTTAATAATGAGCGGATACTGGCTAATTTGCATCATCTAACGACAAACAGCCGCATACTTGATGCCAGTGTTTATCTTAACAATGGAACACAGGTTGCCCATAGTGGAGAGAACGTCTCGGTGCGGGATCGTCTATCTTTGGATGGTAAAAAAGCGGGCAGCTACTTTAACTACCAGATAGTCGTCCCCATCCCAGGAAAAGATGAGCCCAAAGGTTTTCTGCGCCTGACATTAGATACCCACAAATTGGCAACCGAGTCCAAGCAGGTGGATAACACGACTAATTTACTCCGGATCATGATCTTACTCGCTTTAGCAATTGGTTTTATTCTGGCACATAACCTATTGCAATTAACGCCAAGTCGATGGCAACAATCGCCTTATTTACTGACAGCCAACAGTAAATCAAGTGCAAATGAAGAAGAAGAGAAATAAGATGAAAATTTCTTACTAAATCATTTTGATATTTAAACTAATAGAGGCGGTTATTTCTACCATCCCATTATCTCAGTCACTTCGTAGATGGAATTAGGGCATGGCTCGGAACATTTAATTGTTGCTAGAGCCTCCTTTGCCAAGAAATTTCATAGCCGAATAAACACGCTGTAACTAATAAAAAATCATCAATCTTAACTGAAAGAAACAAGCTCTCCCATTATTTAATAACCAAAGTAATAGTTTATTATGTTACTTTAACTTCAATTACATAATAATATTATCAGTGACATATATCACATATTTACCAATATATAGAATTAAATTAGAGCATCTGGCAACGCCCACATAACCAATTAATTAATAAAGTATTTTTTATTATCGCTCATTTTATAACAAATCATATCCAATTGTTTTTATTGATAATTTATAACAATCCATATTTATGAATTATAGCATTAAGTAATATCTACATATTGATTGTTAAGTCAAATTCATGACTAATAGCGCCCCAAAAATTATATGAAGCGTGCGGGATGCCAAAGAATAATGAAAAAAAAGATTATTATTTTTACTAGTTTTCTTATTGTTACTACCGATGTTAAAGCCGCCGAAATTTCAGATCAGCAACTCATTCATCAACAAGAACGACAGAAAGCACTGGAAGCTCAATTAATACCACCACCGGCGGATATTCGTCTGTCTGTTCCTGAAACAGCAGTACCTTCTAAATTTCCTGACGATACGCCCTGCTTTCCCATTACGCATGTTGTTCTTGAAGGCACGGAACATTTTCCTCACTGGTTACCTTTAAAACGTTTAGCCCAACAGGGAGAAAACCAATGTCTGGGCACCCAGGGGATTAATATATTAATGACTCGGATACAAAACCGGTTAATTAATCATGGCTATGTCACTAGCAGAGTATTAGCGCCCAGTCAGGAGCTTAATTCCAAGACATTAAAACTCATGATCATACCGGGCAAAATTGGGCATATTCGCTATACCGCTGAAAGTGGCAATTATATTCAACGGATAACCACATTTCCTCCCCGCGAAGGAGAGCTGCTTGACTTACGGGATATTGAGCAGGGATTAGAAAATTTACAACGTTTTCCTACCGTTCAAGCTGACATGGAAATTGTACCAAATGAACAGTTAGGAGAAAGCGATATCGTGCTGAACTGGCGTCAGTCAAGACATTGGCGACTAGCTAGCTATCTGGACGATTCGGGTTCTAAAACTACCGGGCGTTACCAAGGCGGATTAACTTTATATCTGGATAATCCTCTTGCGTTGAGTGATCTATTTTATATCTCCGGTGGACGCGATATTCGCTCCCCTTCCGGTCGCAGAAGCAAAAACTACACCCTCCACTACTCCCTACCGGTGGGATACTGGATGGCGGGCATCACTGCCAGTAATTATGATTACTACCAAAAGGTAGCCAGTCCAAATAAAGACAACAAATACAGCGGCGAAAGCAAAAACCTGAATATCCAACTCAGCCGACTCTTACATCGTAACGCCAATCAGAGAACCTCGATTAACGGTGAAATTTATCGCCGCACATCCAAGAGTTTTATTAATGACCAGAAAATCGACGTACAGAGCCGGGAAACGGCTGGCTGGAAATTAGGATTATCTCATCGTCACTACATTGGTAGAGCGACCCTGGATGCCGGAGTAACTTACCAACAGGGAACCCGCTGGTTTGGCGCTCAGCCCGCACCAGAAGAGGCCCGTGGTGAAGCCACTGCCTTACTTAAAACAACCCAGTTTTCTGCGGCACTTTCGGCACCATTTACCCTATTTTCTCAGCCATTCATCTACAAAACCCAGTACCTGCGCCAAATAAGCGCCAGGACGTTGACAACACAGGATCAATTTTCAATTGGCAACCGCTGGACAGTACGCGGGTTTGATGGTGAACGCACATTAAATGGAGATCATGGTTGGTACAGCCGTAACGAACTGGAATGGCAAACGCCACTGAATGGTCACTCCCTGTATATGGGCATGGATTATGGCGAAATTGGTGGGCCGGGAAATGAGCGGCGCCTGGGAAAACACCTGGCGGGCGGCGTTTTGGGCTGTCGCGGCAGTCTTAAAGGCGTGAGCTATGACCTGTTTGCCGGTATCCCGCTATCCAAACCGGATGGCTTTCAAACCTCATCAGTCACAACTGGATTCAGTTTGTACTGGCAGTACTAACTCAAAATAACAACGCAGCCAAAATTATCGCAGATAAAAAGTGTTAGTGGAGAAAAACAATGAACAAGCATCTGTATCGTATTATCTTTAACAAAGCCCGGAACATGTTGATGGTCGTGGCCGATATTGCAACTTCCGGGCAAGGTAGTACGGTACGCCGCCGCAGTCGTCGGCAATTACCACAATGCCTTTGCCGGTTAACAGCGTTACGACTGAGTTTGTTATTGGCAACCGGCTGCATCTCCCTAACAGCGCAGGCCAATATTGTAGCCGACGGACAAGCACCGGGTAATCAGCAACCGACTATCCTGAACAGTGCAAACGGTACGCCACAAATCGATATTCAGACCCCTAACGCCGCGGGTATCTCGCGTAATACCTACAGCCAATTTGATATCGATAAACGAGGCGTCATCCTTAACAACAGTCACAATGCTGTCCAAACTCAACTAGGCGGTATGGTGGCAGGAAATCCGTGGCTTGCCAAAGCGGAAGCCAAAATCATTCTCAATGAAGTGAACAGCATTAACGCCAGTAAACTTAATGGCTGGATAGAAGTCGCCGGACAAAAAGCCGACGTGATTATTGCCAACCCGGCGGGCATCACCTGCAACGGTTGTGGATTCATTAACGCCCATCGCGCAACACTCACCACAGGACAGGCCATGATGGAACAAGGCCGACTGAAAGGCTTTGATATTGAGCGGGGAGAAGTGCGCATTGAAGAGCTGGGAATAGACAGTTCACAACAAAATTATACCGAAATTATTGCCCGCTCGGTGGTAATCAACGGCAAACTGCACGCGAAAGATCTAAAAATCACAACCGGACGTAATATCGTTGATGCTGCTCACCAGAACATTAAGAAAAAATCTGCTGACGGCAGCAAGAATCCATCATTTACGCTGGACGTAGCCGCACTCGGTGGCATGTACACCAATAAAATCGTGCTGGTGGGTACCGAATTTGGTGTAGGGGTACGTAACGTCGGCCACATCGGAGCAATCGCCGGTGAAGTCCGCCTCACGGTTGATGGACGGATTGAGAATAGTGGCACAATTGCTGCACGAAGTCATACCACAATCAAAGCGGAGTCGATACAGAGTGCCAAAGGCAGTATTCTGGCCGCCGGAATTGATGATAAAGGGAAAGCCACGCTGCCCGGATCGCTGACACTGACCGCCAAACAGCAAATTCAGGCCAATGGACAAAACCTGGCGACCAATACTCTGGAAGTACAGAGTAAAAAAATTGATCTCAGCGGCAGCCAAACTTCTGCCAACAACATTCAACTCGCTGCCAATCAGCAAGAGATTAGCACCGCCAACGCTACAGTCACCGCTGACCGCTTTACAGCTAAAACACCCGGCCAATTTAACAATGACGGCGGCACACTGGTAGCACGAGAAATCAACTTAACGACTCCAGACTTATCCAACAAGCAGGGGAAAATTAATCAAACCGGCAAAGGAGAGCTGGTACTGAACACCCAAACACTGAGTAACCACAACGGGACCATTCTCAATGAGGGGAAACGGCTGGCTATCACCACAAACAATCTGGACAACCGTCATGGAAAAATCGCCAATAATGGGGATGATCTGAACCTAACCGTCCACAAGGAGGCGAACAACACGGAAGGTGGGACAATTCAACTCGCCGGTAAAGGTAAACTGTCACTCAACACCCATCAGTGGATAGGTGACGGAGGCGAGCTGCTCTCCAACGGTGAACTGGATATACAAGCCCACAACCTACAACTGAATAAAGAAGCAGTCACTACTGCCGACAAAATTACAATAAAAGCAGACACATTGAGCCATCAGAGTGGAGTAATGCAGCAACAGGGCAAGGACAAAATGTCCCTGACTGCTAATACGCTGGATAACCAAAATGGCGAGATTAAAGGCAATGGCAACCTGAAAATCAATGCCACTACCTTGGATAACAGCAAAGGCAAAATCGCTGCAACCGGTGGCAGCACAGAGCTGATCATTGCGAAAAACATTGAAAACGTTGACGGACGAATCGAAGCCAAAACGACGCTCACCACAAAAAGTCAGGCGTTGAATAACCATCAAGGATCATTACTGGCTCAACAGATAGACAGCCAAACCAAAGGGCATAAATTCACCAACACCGCGGGACAAGTTATTGCCCAAGAAAAACTCACCCTAAACAGCGGTGAACTGGATAACACGTCTGGTTTGTTACAATCTGGCAATGACATGATAGTCAATACTCATGGACAGAAACTGACTAACACTAAAGACACTAAAAATGGTGACGAAAAAGAGATCAAAAAAGGCACCATATTAAGCACTGGCAATCTGGAACTCCGTACAGGGGATATCAACAACACCGCCGGCATCATCTCTGCTAAAGGAAAAACCACCCTTAACGCCGGTAACGTTGACAATACCGACGGCCAACTCTTATCACAACAGATGGCGGAACTGACCACACAGGCATTAAATAACACCCGTGGACAGATCCAATCAGAGTCAAGCCTGTTGCTGGATACCCAAAACCAAGCCCTGACCAATACCGACAGTGGCAAAACTGGCGGTATTATTGCCAAAGACTCATTACGTATTTCCAGCGGTAAACTGACTAATGACTCGGGCGTTATCCTTGGTCATGGCATTCACATCAACACCCATGAACAACGGCTAAGCAACCCAAAAGGCATCATAGAGAGCAAGAAAAATCTGCAACTTGACAGTGGAGAACTCGACAGTACCAGTGGACAAATAAAATCTGATGGCAACATGACATTAGACACCCACGGGAAAAAGCTCACCACCGCAAAAAGCAGCGACACTGGTGGCGTGACCAGTAAGGGAACACTCACTTTAAAGACAGGCGAGATAGACAACCACGATGGCACCATCACTGGAACAGGGACGACAACGATAACGGGTAGAGAACTCCACAACCAACGAGGAAAACTGGTCAGCAAAACCAGCTCACTAACATTAACGGTAAACAACACTGACAACAGCGGTGGACTACTGCAATCCGCGGGTGATTTGACACTGGATACGCAAGGTGGGCTGCTAACCAACACCAACAGCGGCAAAGACCGAGGCATAATCAGCACAGGCAACATGAAGCTGACGACCCAAGGCGTTAACAACGATGCGGGCCTAATCCATGCGGGTAAGAACCTGATCCTTGACGGACAGAAGGGAGCGATAACCAACCGCAACAGCCAGCCTAATCAGGGTATCCGTAGCTCAGGAGACTTAACGCTGACGGCAAATGCTATTGATAACCATCAAGGATCTGTAGAAGCGGATAAACAACTCACCGTGACATCCGGGACCGTTGACAATACCGGAGGTCTGCTGAAATCCGGCTCAACTCTGTCGCTCAACACCCAAGGCCAGAAACTGATTAACGCACAGAGCGGAGAAAAACGCGGTATCCGCAGCGGCAGTGATCTGATCCTAGAAGCCGGTGAAATTGACAACACCGCTGGCGTGATAGACTCACAAGGTGAAACCACGCTGACCAGCCAAAACCTCAACAACACCAGCGGTAAAATCCTCTCGCGGAAAAAAGCCGATCTGACAACACAAGCAGTCAACAACCAAAGCGGACGGATACAATCCGCAACCAGTCTGAAATTAGATACACAACAGCATGAACTCACTAACACTGATAACAGTAAAAACGGTGGGATTATCGCGGAAGATGCCCTGGAACTGACTACCGGTAAACTGATCAATGACCGTGGATCTATCCGTGGTGATGAAACCCACATTAACACCCATCAGCAAGCGCTAAACAATGTGGCTGGCACCATAACCAGTAGTAAAAATCTAAAACTCGATAGCGGAGAACTCAACAGTACTGGCGGGAGAATAGAGTCTACCGGCGATATGACACTGGACACGCACGGAGAAAAACTGACCACTGCCAAAAGTGGTGATACCGGTGGCGTTATCAGTATAGGAACATTGATGCTGACTACCGGCGAGATCGACAACCAAGATGGTTTTATCAAAGGTAGAGGAACAACCACCGTTACCGGTGGTGAACTGAAAAACCAAGGCGGGACCCTCGCCAGTGAAACCAGCACACTCACATTGACCGTGAAAAAAACCGACAACAGCGGCGGCCTGTTGAAATCCGCGGGTGATCTGACACTCGATACACAAGGTGAGCTACTGACTAACCTCAACAGTGGCACAACCGGGGGCATAATCGGTGCAGACAATGTCAAGCTGACGGCTCAAGGCATCAATAATGAAGCGGGCTGGATCCATGCGGATAAAAACCTGACTCTAGATGGGAAACAAGGCAAAATAACCAACCGCAACAGCCAGCCTAAACAGGGGATCTCAAGCCAGGGAGAGTTGACAATAACCGCGGGCACCCTCGATAACCAACAGGGAAGAGTTATCGCCGATAAGCAGCTCAACGTGACATCAACAGGCACCGTTGATAATACCAGCGGTAAAATGGTCAGCCAGAATCAACAACTCACCATGAATACCGGTGAACTGAATAACACAAGTGGTTTGCTGCAATCCAAGACAACCCTTTCTCTTAACACCCACGGCCAAAAGCTGACTAATACGCAAAGCGGGGATGACCTTGGCATACTCAGCGGCAGTGACCTGACCCTGGAAGCTGGTGAAATTGATAACACCGCTGGCAAGATAGATTCCCAAGGCGAAACCACGTTAACTAGCCAAAACCTCAACAACACCGACGGTAAAATCCTCTCGAAAGGAAAAGCCGATCTGACAACACAAGCGGTCAACAACCAACGTGGGCTGATACAATCCGCAGCCAGTCTGAAATTAGATACACAACAGCATGAACTAACTAGCACTGATAGCGATGAAAACAGTGGGATCATCGCGGAAGATGCCCTGGAACTGACTACCGGTAAACTGATCAATGACCGCGGCAATATTCGTGGTAACGAAATCCACATTAACACCCATCTGCAAGCGCTAAACAATGTGGCTGGCGCCATATTCAGTAAGAAAAATCTAAAACTCGATAGCGGAGAACTCAACAGTACTGGTGGGAGAATAGAGTCTACCGGCGATATGACACTGGACACGCACGGAGAAAAACTGACCACCGCCAAAAGCGGTAAAACCGGCGGCGTTATCAGTAAAGGGACAATGACCCTGACCACCGGTGAAATTGACAACCAAGGCGGTGTGATTATCGCTACAGGAACAACGACTGTTACCGGTGGCGAACTGAAAAACCAAGGCGGAACACTTGCCAGCGAAAAAGGCGCACTGACATTAACGGTAAACAAAACTGACAACAGCGACGGCTTACTGCAATCCGCCGGTGACCTGATACTGAATACGCAAGGTGGTCTGTTGACCAACATCAATAGCGGCAAAACCAGTGGCATAATCAGTGAGGGCAATGTCAGCCTGACCGCTCAAGGTATCAATAATGAAGCAGGCCGAATCCATGCTGATAAAAACCTAACCCTTGACGGGCAGAAGGGAACCATAACCAACCGTAACAGCCAACCTAAACAGGGGATCTCAAGCCTGGGAGAGTTGACAATAACTGCGGGAACCATCGATAACCAACAGGGAAGGATCATCGCCGATAAGCAGCTCAACGTGACATCAACAGGAAGTGCTAACAACACTGGCGGTAAAATGGTCAGCCAGCATCAACAATTGGCACTAAATACCGGCGAACTGAATAATGCCGGTGGCTTGCTGCAATCCAAAACAACGCTTTCACTCAATACCCACGGCCAAAAGCTGACTAATACGCAAAGCGGGAAGAAACACGGCATACTCAGCGGCAGTGACCTGACCTTGAAAGCTGGTGAAATTGATAACACCGCTGGCAAGATAGATTCCCAAGGCAAAACCTTGCTGACTAGCCAAAACCTCAACAATACCGACGGTAAAATCCTCTCGAAAGGAAAAGCCGATCTGACAACACAAGCAGTCAACAACCAAAGCGGATTGATACAATCCGAAACCAGCTTGAAATTAGATACCCAACAGCATGAACTAACCAACACCGATAGCGGTAAAAACGGCGGGATCGTTGCAAAAGATACTTTGGAACTGACTACCGGTAAACTGATCAATGATCGCGGCGATATCCGTGGTAACGAAACCCACATTAACACTCATCAGCAAGCGCTAAACAACTTGGCTGGCATCATATTCAGTAAGAAAAACCTGCAACTCGACAGTGGAGAACTCAACAGTACTGGCGGACGAATAGAATCTACCGGCGATATGACACTGGACACCCACGGAGAAAAATTGACCACCGCCAAAAGCGGCGATACCAAAGGCGTTATCAGTAAAGGGACATTAACCCTCACCACCGGAGAAATCGACAACCAAGAGGGTTTTATCAAAGGTACAGGAACAACGATCGTTACCGGCGGTGAACTGAAAAACCAAGGCGGGATACTTGCCAGCGAAAAAGATGCGCTAACATTAACGGTGAAACAAACTGACAACAGCGGCGGCTTACTAAAATCTGCCGGTGACCTGACACTGAATACGCAAGGTGGCTTGTTCACCAACATCAACAGCGGCAAAAACAGAGGCGTAACCAGTACAGGCAATGTCAACCTGACCGCTCAAGGCATCAATAATGAAGCTGGTTTTATCCATGCAGGTAAAAATCTTCTCCTTGATGGACTACAAGGCACAATAATCAACCGCAACAGCCAACCTAAACAAGGCATATCAAGCCAAGGAACGCTGACAATGACCGCAGGTGCCATCGATAACCATAAGGGAATTGTGGCTGCCAACCAACAACTTGAAGTGACATCATCAGGAACCGTTAATAACACTGACGGTAAAATAGTCAGCCAACATCAGCAACTCACCATGAATACCGGTGAACTGAATAACACTGGCGGCTTGCTGAAATCCCAAACAATCCTTTCGCTTAACACCCACGGCCAAAAGCTAACTAATACGCAAAGCGGAGATGACTTTGGCATACGCAGCGGCAGTGACTTGACCCTAGCAGCCGGTGAAATCGATAACACTGCTGGTGTGATAGGCTCAAAAGGTGAAACTACACTGACTAGCCAGGACCTCAAAAACGTCGGGGGTAAAATCCTCTCGCAGGGCAAGGCAGATCTAACGACGAAAGCAGTTAACAACCAACGAGGGCTGATACAATCCACTGCTAGCCTGAAACTGGATACCCAACAGCAAAAACTGACTAATACCGATAGCGGTGAACTTGATGGAATCATCGCGCAGGACAGCCTAAAACTGATTATAGGTGAACTCACCAATGATCTCGGCTATATCCGTGGTGATGAAACTCACATTGATACTCATAAACAGGCATTAAACAATCTAGCCGGTACCATATTCAGTAAGAAAAATCTGCAACTCGATAGTGGAGAACTTAACAGTACCAGCGGACGAATAGAGTCTACCGGCGATATGACGCTGGACACCCACGGAGAAAAATTGACCACTAGCAAAAGCGGTAAAACTGGTGGCGTTATCAGTAAAGGTACATTAACCCTAACTACCGGAGAAATCGACAACCAGGATGGTCTTATCAAAGGTACAGGAACAACGATGATTACTGGCGGTGAACTGAAAAACCAGGGCGGAATACTCTCTAGCGAAACCAGTGAGCTGACACTATCGGTGAACCAAACTGACAACAGTGGCGGTCTGTTGCAATCCAAAGGTAAGCTGACTCTCAATACACACGGCCATTCCCTGACTAATAACAATAGTGGTGATCAGGGCGGCATCCACAGCCAAGACGATATACTGATTACCAGTAGTGATTTACATAATCAGGCCGGCACAATTACCAGTCGTAAAATCGCAACCCTAAATACTGCTGCCGTGAATAACACCCAGGGCACTATTGTTGGCACTCAACAGATAAAACTGATCACCCAAGCATTCAACAACCAACAAGGCACCGTCCACTCTGATGGAAACCTGAGTCTCAACACCCAAGGCCAACGCTTGGATAACAACGGTGACAAAGATAAATCAGGTGAATTCTCTGCTCTGGGAGATTTGACGCTAGGTATCGGTGAGTTAAATAACGATATCGGTTTTATTGCCGCTGACGGCAAAACCAACATTACCAGCACCGCCCTCACCAATAACAAGGGAAAAATTGTCGGCAACAGTGGACTGGACATTCATAGCCAGAAGCTTACCAACCACAATGGAACATTACAGTCAGCGAAAACCGTCAATATTGACACAAACGGGCAGCTACTGGACAACCAGCATGGCCATATTACTGGCGATGACAACACTAACGTGACCAGCAGCAAACTGGATAATCAACACGGACATATTCAAGGCGGGAAGCTCACTATCAATACCGGGCAAGCCGATACAGATAACCAAGATGGTAAACTGTTGTCAACAGACACCATGAACCTGAATACCCAACAACTCGACAACCGCCGCGGACAAATCAAAGCCGTGGGAGACGCTAAACTCGATATCCAGACAAAAACCAACAACACCAGCGGCTTTATCCACAGTAATCAGCAACTGACACTGACCACCGCACAACTGATCAACCGAGAAACCAATTCCTCTGAGCAAGGGATTGAAGCCCAAAACCTGATAATTAAAGCTCAACAGGTGGATAACACCCAAGGCGCATTACGGGGAGCCAACCACCTGCGAACTAACATCAGCCAAAAGCTGAATAATACACAGGGGCTGATCTCTGGTGGCAAACAGCTCATTATCGAGGACGAAACACAGCAACTATCCATTGACAACCAACAAGGCACCCTGATTGCGGGTGAAAATGCCAACATCAAAGCAAGCACCTTAGGTGGTAGCGGACAGGTATCATCGCAAGGCGATATGGAGATCGCATTAAAACAGGATTTCCACAACACCGGCAATATCACTGCCAACGGTAATTTATCCCTAAAAACCGCTGGCAATATCACCAACGACAATACAATAAAAACTGGGCAAACATTACATCTGGAGGCCAAAAACCTCACTAACACCCAAACAGCAAAAATCAGTGCTAAGAAAACCGAAGTCAGCGTCCGCGATACGCTGACCAACACTGGATTGATTGACGGCGAGCTCACCCATCTCACCACTAAGACACTGAACAATACCGGCACCGGACGTATTTACGGTGATCAAATAGCCCTCGAAACAGGTACTCTCAACAACACGGCGCAAGATGGCAAAGCCTCCGTCATTGCCGCCCGAGACCGAATGGATATCGCCACCGGGACGCTCAACAACCTTAATCATGCCCAAATTTACAGCGTGGGTGATATGCGCATTGGCGGACAACTGGATGAGAACCTAACGGCGACCAGTCAAGCAGGTAAACTCAAAAACCATGCGGCAACTATTGAAGCCGGCGGTAACCTAAGGATTGATGCCGCTATTATCCGCAATACCAACGATCGCCTAGTGACACATATCGTAGAAACGGAAAAATCCCAGCGTCATGAAGCAGTATTGAGCGGCCACACCACCCGCTATGACTGGTCACAAGTAGACACTTCCTACAGCAACAAATACGGCGTACATACCGCTGTTATGCCGGATGGTAGCAGCGATGATGAGTTTTACGAGTACCGATATACCCGTACCGTCAATGAAACCCAGATAAAAGAGAGTGACCCGGGTAAAATCCTGGCCGGGGGTAATATGACCCTGAACAGCACAATGCTAACCAACAACGACAGCCAAATCGTGGCAGGCGCAACACTGGGCGGTGATATTGACGAACTGCACAATAACTCCACCAAAGGAGAACGTATTATCACGGATGAAGGCAGCGAAATCCGCTGGTATGCCAAAAAGAAAAAACGTCGATTCAGAGGAACCAAAACCTCCCAAGGAAAAGACTGGGACGATTATAACCCGGCACCGATAACCGAAACTATCGACCTGAAAGCCTTGGCCTGGAAAGGCAATACCCGTCCTGACGCCACCGGCATAACGATAGGTGACAGGCAAGAAAGTAGTGTTCAGAGTGCACCTGTCAGAATTAGCCTGTTCTCAAGAATGGCAGAAGCGGGTAATGTCACGCTGACAAACGCCACTATTAACACCATCACACTCAGTACCCCGACACAAACTGACGACCGACCATTGCAGGTTAACGGCCTAGGAACTACTGTGGCTATCCCTACAGAGACCATCACACTACCTAGCAGGGATATACCGATTGATCGCCCATTACTTTCACCTACAGGCCAACAAACTGAGCAGGTATTATCGTCCAGCACAGTGGCATTACCAAACAGAGACGCACTCACTGGACACCCAACACTTTCACCTACAGGCCAACAGACTGAGCAAATATTATCGTCCGGCGCAGTGGCACTACCAGACAGAGATGCACTGACTGAACACCCAGTACTTCCACCAATTCAACAAACTGAACGGGTACTACCTCCTGCCACTGTCACCCTACCAAACAGGGGTGCATTAGATGATCGCCCGCTGGTGTTACCAACAGGCCAACAATTTGAACTGACGCTACCGTCTGATACCGTCAAAGGTCAAAGCGTCGAACCCCTTATCCGTATCGTTGCTCCAGATACCCGCCTGCCGGACAACAGCCTGTTTGTCGTACAGCCGGGCAGTGACAGCCATTATTTAGTGGAGACCGACCCTAAATTCACCCAATACAAAAAGTGGCTGGGCACGGATTACATGCAACAACAGTTAACCCGTGACCCAGCACAGGCGCACAAACGCCTAGGAGATGGGTTCTACGAGCAGCGTCTGGTACGTGATCAAATTACCCAATTGACCGGTCAGCGTTATCTGGCCGGCCACAACAACGATGAAACCCAGTTTAAAGCGTTAATGGAAGCCGGCGTTGCTTTCAGCAAACAGCAACAACTTACCCCCGGCATCGCCTTAAGCCCATCGCAAATGGCGCTGCTCACCTCGGACATTATCTGGCTGACCAACCGGACCGTGACCCTGCCGAACGGCACAACGCAGGTGGTCACCGTGCCGCAGGTCTACGCTCGCGTGAATAAAGGTGACCTGACCGGTGACGGCGCCCTGCTCTCCGGTAAAAACGTGACAATAAATAGCCAAAAAGACATCACCAACAGCGGCACTATCCGCGGACGTGAAGTCACCCAACTGACGGCGAACAATCTGACCAATAGCGGCTTTATCC
This sequence comes from Photorhabdus sp. S10-54, assembly GCF_963878145.1. Taxonomy (NCBI): domain Bacteria; kingdom Pseudomonadati; phylum Pseudomonadota; class Gammaproteobacteria; order Enterobacterales; family Morganellaceae; genus Photorhabdus; species Photorhabdus sp. S10-54. The sequence goes on from NZ_CAWNXG010000008.1 coordinate 160,182, forward strand.
AAGGCGGCAGAGTGGATTTAACCGCCCGGCAGAATATCACCAACCTCGGCGGACAAATTCAGGGCCGAGACCGCGTTTCTGCACTGGCAAACCGGGATATCACCAGTGCCTCTACCCTGCGCGAAGATAATATTGACCGCTGGCTGGATCGGCCGGCTGGCATTTATGTCCAGAATGACAACGGCACCTTGTCGCTGAAAGCCCTGAACAACATCCGCCTCACTGCCAGTGAAGTAGATAATGCTGGCAAAGACGGTAAGACAGAGATAACGGCAGGCCTCGACCTGACTCTGGACACCCTGCGCACTCATCGCACAGAAAACAGTGACTGGGGGAGCGACAACTATCGCCATCTGACTCAGGAGCGTGACATTGGCAGCCAGATAACCACCGCGGGCAACCTAGCACTGCGAGCAGGTAACAACCTGAACGCTACCGCGGCTAATGTGAACGCCGGTCAACAACTCACCGCCCAAGCCGGGAACAACATCACTCTAGATGCTGGCACCGCTTCATCAGACCTGATAGAACACAGCAAACAGACCAGTAAAGGCTTACTCTCCAAATCCTCCGTCGAAACCCATGATGAGGTGCATGAACGTCGGGCGCAGAGCACCACGCTTAGTGGCGACAGCGTGACCGTACAAACCGGGAATGACCTGAATATCATCGGCAGTAACGTGGCAGGCACTCAGAATGTTAATCTGGCCGCAGGCAATCAGCTCACCATCACTACTGCGGATGAAGCCCGTCATGAAACTCACTTCAAACAAGAGAAAAAATCCGGCCTGATGGGCACCGGGGGTATCGGCTTCACCGTCGGCAAAGCCAGCCAAAAATCCACCACCGACATCGACAGTAACCTCAACAAAGGCAGCACCGTAGGTAGCAGCCAAGGTGATGTCACGCTCAACGCCGGAAAACAGCTCAACCTTCACGGCAGTGATGTGGTAGCTGGCCGCGATATGCAACTTTCCGGTCAAAACATTAACATCACCAGTGCGGAAAACAGTCACACTGCTATCACCAAAACCGAACAGAAACAAAGCGGTCTGACCGTGGCATTGTCCGGCACCGCAGGCGGGGCCCTGAATTCCGCTGTTCAAACGGTTCAAGCCGCCAACAATGAAAGTGACAGCCGTATCAAAGCCTTACAAGGCACCAAAGCCGCTCTTAGCGGGGTACAGGCTGTTCAGGCAGCCCGTCTGGCCAACGCCAAAGGCGGTGACGACAAAGCCAATAACAATCTGATAGGGGTTAACCTCTCCTACGGCAGCCAGTCCTCCCGGTCAGAACTGAAACAGCACCAGACCACTCAACAGGGCAGCAGCCTGATGACCGGGGATAATCTCACCCTCACCGCTGCCGGGACACCAGATCAGAACGGCGATATTCGCATTCAGGGCGGCCAGTTGCAGGCAGGAAAAGACCTGCAACTTAATGCCAGCCGGGATATCCAGCTCGCCTCCAGCCAGAACACCGAACAAACTACCGGCAAAAACAGCAGTCGCGGGGGCTCACTGGGCGTCGGTTTCACTGCCGGACCGGGGGGCACGGGTATCAACCTCTCCGCCAGCGCCAACTACGGCAAAGGCCGTGAAAGCGGTAACGACGTCAGCCATAATGAAACTACGCTGGATGCAGGGCAAACCGTCACCATCAATGCCGGCCGAGATGCCACGCTTAAGGGCGCTCAGGTCAGCGGCGAACAAATTACCGCCGACGTCAAACGCCACCTGACACTCAGTAGCGAGCAGGACAGCAACCGCTACGATATGAAGCAGCAGAATGTCAGTGCCGGCGTTAGTGCCACTATCGGCTCAGGTGGTTCATTGAACCTCAGCGCCAGCCGCGACAAAATCCACAGCAACTTTGACTCCGTACAGGAGCAGACCGGACTGTTCGCCGGCCAAGGCGGCTATCAAGTGAAAGTGGGGGAACACACTCAGCTTGACGGCGCAGTGATTGCCAGTACCGCAGACAAAGACAAAAACACCCTCGATACCGGTACTCTGGGTTTTGGCGATATAAAAAACAAAGCGGATTTTAAAACCGAACACCACAGCGTAAGTGTCAGCACCGGCGGTTCAGCAGGCGGCATGTTGCTCAGTAACATGGCCGCCAATACCCTGGGCGGCGCTAACCGGGAAGGCCATGCCCAAAGCACCACCCATGCCGCAGTCAGTGACGGCGCCCTGATTATCCGGGATAAAGACAACCAGCAACAGGATATCACCACCCTGAGCCGGGATACCGACCATGCTAACAATGCTCTCAGCCCTATCTTTGACAAAGAGAAAGAGCAACAACGACTGAAACAGGCCCAACTGATTGGCGAAATCAGTGCGCAGGTGATTGATATCGCCAGTACCGAAGGAGCCATTATCGCCACCAAAGCCGCCCACGCCAAACTGGAGAACATCAGTGACCCGGATAGAAAAGCGGCCATCAAGGCACTGGAGGATAAAGGTAAAACCGACATCACCCCGGAACTCATTAAAGACCAGATTTACAAGACTGCCTATAACCAGGCATTGAATGAATCTGGCTTTGGCACCGGTGGCAAATACCACACTGCTTTACAAGCTGCTACTGCGGCCATTCAGGGACTCGCTGGCGGAAATATTGGTCAGGCACTGGCGGGCGGCGCTTCCCCTTACCTGGCTGGCGTGATTAAAGACCTGACTACCGACCCGAAAACCGGTGAAGTGGATATTGCGACTAATACACTGGCCCATGCCATTCTGGGGGCTGTAGCCGCCGAAGTCAGCGGTAACAATGCGCTGGCGGGGGCAGCAGGAGCGGCGGGCGGTGAACTGGCCGCCCGGGAACTGATGAAGCATATTCATGGAGAAAATGCTAAAGTCAGTGACTTAAGTGAAGAGGAAAAACAGACCATCAGCACCCTCTCCACTCTGGCAGCAGGTCTGGCAGGCGGCATTTCGGGAGACTCCACCGGCAGCGCCGTCACCGGTGCCCAGGCCGGGAAGAATGCGATTGAGAATAACTTCCTGAGCGTGAATGAGCTGGACAACTTTGCGCACCAAGCCCGCACTTGCGAGGGGAATGACTGCAAACAAGTGATCAAGGATATGGTCGATACCAATATCCGTAATCAGCAGG